>JAYVDG010000256.1:0-6149 GCA_043749525.1 Phenylobacterium sp. | reverse complement strand
GACCACGAGCAGAACGCGTCCACCTCGACGGTGCGTCTGGCGGGTTCCTCGGGCGCCAATCCGTTCGCCTGCATCGCGGCCGGTATCGCCTGCCTCTGGGGTCCCAGCCACGGCGGCGCGAACGAAGAAGCGCTGAACATGCTCAAGGAGATTGGCACCGTCGATCGCATCCCCGAGTACGTCCAGGGCGTGAAGGACCGCCGCTATCGCCTGATGGGCTTCGGTCACCGCGTCTATAAGAACTACGACCCCCGCGCGACCGTGATGCAGAAGACCTGCCACGAAGTGCTGGCCGAAGTCGGCCACTCCGACGACCCGCTGCTGAAGGTGGCGATGGAGTTGGAAAAGATCGCGCTCTCCGATCCCTACTTCATCGAACGCAAGCTCTACCCGAACGTCGACTTCTACTCCGGCATCACCCTGCGCGCCCTGGGCTTCCCGGCCGAGATGTTCACCGTGCTGTTCGCCGTCGCCCGCACCGTGGGCTGGATCGCGCAGTGGAAGGAAATGATCGAGGATCCGTTGCAGAAGATCGGCCGTCCGCGTCAGATCTACACCGGCTCTCCGAAGCGGGACTATACGGCGATCAGCAAGCGCTAGGCGCTTCGCCTCGTCGGACCAAGATCATCCGCCGCGCCCTCGGGTTCGGCGGATTTTCTTTGCCGGCTAGGCGATGACCTTGAGGATGGCTTCGGCCGCCCCATCCGAGGGATCAGGACCGCCACGGCCCATCTTCTCCAGCGCGCCGTACTGGGCGGCGACCTGGCGGCCGGCGATGTCGGCATTGTCCAGGCGCAGCGCGGCTTCGCGAGCGAGGTTCTCGGGCGTGCAGTCGTCCTGGATCAGCTCGGGCGCGACAATTGTCCCGGCAGCGATGTTGAACAGGGTGATCGGCCGCTTCACCAGCCGGTTGACCAAGGCGTAGGTCAGCTTGTCGATCCTGTAGCCGATGACCATGGGGCAGCCGGCCAGGGCCAGCTCGATGGTGACGGTGCCAGAACAGGCCAGAGCCGCGGTGGCGGCCTTCATGGCGTCCAGCTTGGCCTGGTCGCCCTCCACCACATGGGCGCGGCGAGGCCAGCCGGCGACCTGGGCCTTGACCGCGGCGGCCACGGTGGGGGCGGCCGGGATGACAATCTCCAGGTCAGGGTGACCGGCCTTCAGCAGCAGGGCCGCCTCGCCGAAGGGCGGCAGGACGCGGGCGATCTCGCTGGGCCGGCTGCCGGGCAGGACCAGCAGGATCGGCGCCTGGGGCGAGATCCCGAGGCTCTTGCGCAGGCGGGCCGGGTCGGCCTTGGAGAAGTCCACCTTCAGAGCGGCGTTGCCGACGAAGGTGGTGGCCAGGCCCTCGGCTTCGAAATAAGGGGCGTCGAAGGCGTGAATCGACAGCAGATGATCCACGGCGCCGGCCAGGACCTTGGCGCGGCCTCGCCGCCAGGCCCAGACCTGGGGCGCGACGTACTTCACCAGCGGGATGGTGGGGGCGATCTTGCGCAGCCGATGGGCGACGCGCAGGCTGAAGGCCCAGGAGTCGATCAACACCACCACATCGGGCTTCTCGCGGGCGGCCACCTCGACGGTCTCGTTCACCAGCTTCATGGCGCGGGGATAGACGGCCAGGGCGTCCACCACGCCGAGGATGGAGAGTTGGGCGATGTCAAACAGGCTCTCCACGCCCTGGGCGGCCATTTGGGCCCCGCCCGTCCCGATAAAGCACACATTGTCGCCCAGCCGCGCGCGCAGGGCCTTGGCGAGGCCCGCGCCCCGGTCGTCGCCAGAGGCCTCGGTGGCGACCAGCATGACGGTCAGAAGCTTGCTCATGGTTCGACGCCGACGATGAACAGGCCCAGCTCGTCGGCCAGCTCGATCACCGCTTCGCGGTCCAAGACCAGCAAACGGCCCGCCTCCCCCACGATGCCGGCCAGACCGGCGGCCGCGGCGCGCTGGACGGTGGCCAGGCCGATGGTCGGCAGATCGATGCGGGTTTCCTGGATCGGCTTGGGCGCCTTGGCCAGGACACCGCGATAGTCGCCGGGGGTTCCGCGGATGGCGGTGGGGATTTCGTGGGCGACGCGGCGCAGCATGGCGTCGGTGCCCTCCTGGGCCTCAACCGCCAGCACCAGGCCGTCGCAGACCACGGCCCCCTGCCCCACGTCCAGGCGGCCGATCTCGCGGGCCACCAGCAGAGCCCGGTCGATATCACCCTGGTGCTCGGGCCCGGGCGACACAGCGCCCAGCGGCCCCTTGGCCAGGGTCAGATCGCTCTTGGCCTCGTGGGCGCCTTCGATGACGAAGCCCTCCTTGGCGAACGCGTTCAGCACCACCCGCAGCAGGGCGTCGTCACCGTGCCTGGCCGCCGCGATGACGGACGGCAGCAGGGCCAGGCCGCGCAAGTCGGGCTTCAGGGTCTTGAAGTCCGGGCGGCTGACATTGCCCACCAGGCAGACGGCCTGGCAACCGGCGCGCTTCAGGGCCTTGATGGTCTTGCCGATCTCGGCCAGGCCGACATCGACGCCCGGAAAGCGATTCAGCTCCGGGCCGGCGAAGCCTTTCAGCCGGGCGATGAAAACAGCGCGGCCGGCCTGCGCGCAGTGCTCGGCGATCTCCAGGGGCAGCGTACCGCCGCCGGCGATCAGACCGAGCTTGCGCATGGAGCTTCTAGACCTCGCGCTCGGGCAGGCAGAGCGGGCGGCTGCCGTCGGCGCGGATGAAGTCGATGATCTCGCGAACCTCGTCGGAGCTCGCATAGGTCTCGACGGTGTCGTCGAGGCGTTCCTGGAAGGTGCCCTCGTCGGCGAACAGCATGCGGTAGGCCGCCCGCATGGTGTTGATGGTCTCGCGGCTGAAGCCACGGCGCTTCAGGCCTACCAGGTTCAGGCCCTCGAGGTGGGCATGGTTGCCCCAGACCGAGCCGTAAGGGATGACGTCCTTCACCACAGCGGCCAGGCCGCCGATCATCGCGTGACGTCCGACCCGGGTGTATTGGTGCACGGCGGCGAGGCCGCCGACGATGACGAAGTCGCCGATCTGGCAGTGTCCGCCCAGGGTGGCCTGCTTGGTCAGGATGACGTGGTCACCGACCCGGCAGTCGTGACCGACGTGGCTCTCGATCATGTAGAAGCCGTCCGATCCCACGCTGGTCAGGCCGCCGCCGTTGACGGTGCCAATGTTCATGGTGGCGTGTTCGCGGATGGTGTTGCGGTCGCCGATCACCAGCTTCGTGGGTTCGCCCTTGTAGGCGGTGTGCTGCGGCGGTCCGCCCAGCATGGCGAAGGGATAGACAGTGTTCTCTTCCCCCAGTTCAGTGTGGCCGTCGACGACGATGTGGGAGACCAGCCGGGTGCCCGCACCGAGCCGGACATTGGGACCGACCGTGCAGAACGGGCCGACGACGACGCCGTCGCCGAGCACCGCGCCGTCGGCGACAATGGCGTTGGGATGGATTTGAGCGGTCATTGGGTGGCCACCACCATGGCGGCGAACTCGCACTCGGCCGCCACCTTGTCGCCCACCATCGCCTGGCCCTGGAACTTGAAGAGGTCGCCGCGGGCGCGGATCACCTTGACGTTCAGGCGCAGCACATCGCCAGGCCGCACGGGCTGGCGGAAACGGCCGTTGTCCACGGAAACGAAGAAGATGGTCTTGCCGGCCACGTCCACGTCCAGGGACTTGGACATCAGCACCGCGCCGGTCTGCGCCAAGGCCTCGATGATCAGCACGCCAGGCATGACCGGATAGTCGGGGAAGTGGCCCTGGAAGAAGGGCTCGTTGATCGTCACGCACTTGATGCCGACGATGGATTCGCTGGCCTTGTAGTCCTCGCAGCGGTCGACCAGCAGGAAGGGATAGCGATGCGGGATCCGCTTCACGATCTCGTTGATGTCGATCTCGGTGGGAGACTCGTTGACGGGGGCCTTGCGGCTCATTGATCAGGTTCCTCCCGGCGGCGCACGGCCGCCGCCTTACTGAGCCAGGCGACTTCGCGCAGCCATTGTCGCATGGGCAGGGACGGATAGCCCCCCATGACCGCCTTGGGCGCCACATCGCGAAAAACGCCCGCGCCTGCGCCGATCTGGGCGCCCTCGCCGATGATCACATGGTCGGCCACCCCCGCCCGGCCGCCGAAGGCCGATCCGTCACCGATGGTGACGCTGCCGGAAATCCCTGTGTGGGCGGCCATCACGCAGTTGCGGCCCACGCGGACGTTGTGGGCGATCTGCACTAGGTTGTCGATCTTTGTGTTCTCCCCCAGCACGGTGTCCTCATAGGCCCCGCGGTCGATACAGGTGTTGGCGCCGACGGTGACGCCGTCCTGCAGGATGACCCGGCCCAGTTGCGGGATGTCGATCACCCCAGTGGGGCCGGCGGTGGCGCCGAATCCCGCCTCACCGATGACGGCGCCGGCCAGGATATTCACCCGGTCGCCCAGCAGGGCGCAGTGGATGCTGACATTGGGGCCGATGACGCAGTCGCGGCCGATGGTGACGCCAGGTCCGATGACGGTATTGGGCCCGATGACAGTTCCTCGGCCGATCTGGGCGCCTTGGCCGATGGCCGCGCCGGGACCGATGACGGCGCCCGTCTCCACGGTGGCCTCGCGGGAGACGGCGGCTTGGCCCGCGTGCAGGCGCGGCCGGTGCAGACGCTGGCCGGACACCGCGTAGGCGGCGGCGGGTTGACGGGTGACCAGGGCCACGCAGCACTGCGGCACGAGGGCCACGTCCCGCTCGCTGACGAAACAGGCCGCGGCGCGGGTCTCGGCCAGCTCGGCGGCCAGCTTTCGGTCGGAGAAATAGGTGATGCTGTCGGCGGTCGCTCGCGCCAGGATGGCGACGCGGGCGACCTGAACCGATCCGGCCCCGGGCGCCGACAACGCGGCCCCGGTCAGCGCGGCGAGCTCTGTCAATGAGACAGGGCCCAGATCTTCAAAAAAGCGCGGGTCAGGCATCAAGCACTCTCAGCTCGACCCGCGCATAGCCCGAGTCGTTCTACTTGCGGACGGGAGCCGCAGCTTGAGGGGCCGCAGCCGGTTGGTCCAGACGTTCGCGGTCGAAGGCGAACTGGGTGATTTTTGCGTTCAGCGCCGTGGTCATGGTCGGGCTGATGTCCATGGCCGGATTGGCGATGACCAGGGCGTCGCGCTGCAGCAGGATGCTGCACTGACGCTGCTGGTAGACCTGACGGATGATCGGGTCCAGTTCCTGGCCGACGCGGCCGAGGGCCTTTTGCTGGGTGGCCTGCAGCTCACGTTCGCGCAGCTGGCTCTTGCGCTGATAGGCGTTGGCGCGGACCTGCAGGTCGGCGGCGGCCTTTTCGAACGCGCCCTGATCCATGGTCGTCTTACGGGCGTCCAGGGCCTTGGCGTCGTTCTGGATGGAGGCTTCCTCGGCCTTCAGCTCGGCCCCGACTTGCGTCGCGATCTGCTGCAGACGGGTCTGAACGTACTTGCCCACGGTCGAGCCGCCGATGACGCCCTCGATCGACATGACGCAGACGCCCGGAATGGCCGGTCCGTGGGTGATAGCCGGCGCCGCGGCCTGTGCGAAGGCCTGCGAGCTGGCGGTGAGCGAAAGCGCGGCGACGCAGGTCGCCGCGACTAGGTTTTTGATCGTCATGGGGCTCAGAACTTCGTTGAAGTGGAGAAACGGAAGGTTTCGGTCTTGTCGTAGGCTTCTTTGGCCAAAACTTGGCTGAAGTCGAAGCGGATGGGTCCCATCGGTGACTTCCAGAACACCGACAGACCCGCCGTGGCACGTAGAGAGAGGTCATCGAAGATTTTCGGATCAGGCGCACCGAGGGCGCAACCTGGATCGGTCGCGGTCGCAGCCCGCGCGACCAGGCAAGCCTTGTCGGCGTCATCCAGCAGCCCGACGGTGCCGAAGTCGGTGAACACAGCGGCCTTGATGCCGTACTGCTCGGGGACGAAGGTCGGAATGCTCAGTTCCACTGAACCGATGGCGTAGGCTCGGCCGCCAAGGGCGTCGCTGCGGGCGTTGTTGGTGTCGCGCGGCCCCAGGCCGGCGGTCTCGAAGCCGCGGAAGCTGTTGCCGCCCTTGTAGGAGCGGTCGTTGATCCGGATGGTGTCGCCGTTCCAGCCGGCGATGTAGCCCGCCTGACCGGTGACGCTGAGGACGAAGCTCTTGTTGAAG
>JAYVDG010000255.1:0-15499 GCA_043749525.1 Phenylobacterium sp. | reverse complement strand
AGGCCGGCGTCGATCCCGAGCAGCGGGTCAACTGTTCGGGCGGCTGGTACTATGGCGGCCGCACCTGGCGCTGCTGGAAGCATGGGGGGCACGGCTCTCAGAACATGCACGACGCCATCAAGAACTCCTGCGACATCTATTTCTACCAGACCGCCCTGCGGGTCGGGCCCGACCCCATCGCGCGAGCCGCCCATGCGCTCGGCTTCGGCCAGGTCTTCGACCTCGGTATTCCGGGCCAAAAGAAAGGCATCGTCGGGTCGCGCGAGTGGAAGCGAAAGGCCGTGAAGCGCGAGCCGGTCTGGCAGCCGGGGGACTCGGTCAGCTACGGGATCGGCCAGGGCTATATCAACGTCAACGCCCTGCAACTGGCGGTGATGGTCGCCCGCCTGGCCAATGGCCGCAAGGCGCTGAACCCGCGTCTGGTGCGCTCGATCGGCGGCAAGGAATTGCCCAGCGGCGCGGCCGTGCCCGACCTGCCGTTCAACCAGGCGCACATCGACTACGTGCGTGGCGGCATGATCGCGGTGGCCAACGACGTCACCGGCACCGCCTATCGCCAGAGCCAGCTTGGCCTCGGCGACGTGATGATGGCCGGCAAGACCGGCACCGCCCAGGTCCGCAGCTATGACAACGTCTCCAACCGGAACTCCAACAGCGTCCAGTGGAAGCTGAAGGACCACAATCTCTTCGTCGCCTTCGCGCCCTATGACGCGCCGCGCTACGCGATCTCGGTGATCGTCGAGCACGGCGGCCTCGGCGGCGCCACGGCGGGCGCGCCGCGCGCCCGCGAGGTGATGCGCGTGGCCCTGCTGAAGGATCCGGAGATCCGCGCCCGCATCGAAAAGCCGCTGCCGATGCCCGAACTCACCCCCGACGGCCTTGCCGAGGGCGCCGCGCCCGAGGCGCCGATCGCCGGTGCGCCTCCGGCCTCGACCTTGCCCCCGCCCGGAGGTCACATATGACCGTCAGCGCCCTCACGCGACCCGGCGAACGCGACCGCCTGGTGGTCAAGTTCAGCGAGATCGATTGGCTTTTCTCGCTGGCCCTCTGCCTGATCGCCGGGGCCGGCGCCCTGATGATGTTCTCCATCGCGGGCTCCTCCTGGGAGCCCTGGGCCGGTCCGCATCTGCTGCGCTTCGGCATCCTGTTCGTGGTCATGGTGGTCCTGGCCATGGTCGACCTGCGGGTCTGGTTCGCCATCGCCTATCCGCTCTACGGCGCGGGTCTGGTGTTGCTGGTGCTGGTGGAGGCGATCGGCGACGTGCGCATGGGCGCGCAGCGCTGGCTGAACCTAGGCCCCCTGGGCAGTTTCCAGCCGTCCGAGGTGATGAAGCTGGGGATCGTGCTGGCCCTGGCGCGCTTCTATCACTCGATCTCGGCCGATGACGCCCGGTTCTCCTGGTGGCTGCTGGTGCCCATCGTGATGATCGGCGCGCCGGTGGGCCTGGTGGCTCTGCAGCCCGACCTTGGGACGGCCATGCTGATCGCCATGACCGGGGTCGCCGTGGTGGTGCTGGCCGGCCTCGACTGGCGGGTGATCGCCGCGGGCATCGGCGCGGTGGTGGTGGCCGTTCCGCCGGTGGTGATGTTCGTGCTGCACGACTACCAGCGCAAACGCATCTTCACCTTCCTGGACCCGGAGAGCGATCCGTCCGGCTCCGGCTACCACATACTTCAGTCAAAAATCGCGCTCGGCTCTGGGGGCTTCCTGGGCAAGGGCTACGGCCTGGGCTCGCAGAGCCAGCTCAACTTCCTGCCGGAGAAGCAGACCGACTTCATCTTCGCGACCCTGGCCGAGGAGTTCGGCTTCGTGGGCTGCTTCTCGGTGCTGTTCCTCTACGCCGTGGTGATCTTCATGGCCCTGCGCACCTCGGCGCTCGCCCACTCCCACTTCGGCCGGCTTTCGGCGGCCGGCGTGACGGCCACCTTCGCGCTCTATGTGGTGATCAACGGCGGCATGGTCATGGGCCTGGCGCCCGTGGTCGGCGTACCCATGCCCATGCTCTCCTACGGCGGCACCGTCATGGCCACGGTGATGATCGGCTTTGGCCTGGTCCAGGCCGTCCGCGTGCACCGCTACTCGGAAGTCACCAGCGGCAAGGGCAGCTTCCTATAAATCACTTCCTTCCCCCTCGATGGGGAAGGGCAGGGTTGGGGGTGAGTGCAGGGTGGTGACGATGAAGGCGCAGTTGGCGCTGCGCCCAACGGCGCGCTCCTCCCAATTCAGCAGAAACACCCCCAATCCAACCTTCCCCCATCAAGGGGGAAGGCGTTTGAGCGTCAGACCGAGAACGCTTGGTCCGTCGCCCGCACCAGGCCGTCGACGATGCCGGGCTCGGTGGAGGCGTGGCCGGCGTCCCAGACGACTTCGAACCGGGCTTCGGGCCAGGCGGTCTTCAGGGTCCAGGCGCTTTCCATCGGGGTGACCACGTCGAAGCGGCCCTGGACGATCCAGCCGGGGATGCCGCGGATCTTGCCGATGTTCTTCAGGATCCAGCCGTCCTCGCTGAAGAAGCCCTTGTTGGCGAAGAAGTGGCATTCGATCCGCGCGAAGGCGATGGCGAAGTCGATCTCGTTGAATTTCGAAGGCCGCGCTTCGGGGCCACGGATTGAGATGGTGTCGCCCTCCCACTGGCTCCAGGCCGCGGCGGCCTCGGCCTGAACGCGGCGGTCGGTGTGGGTCAGGCGGCGGTGATAGGCGGTGACCATGTCGCCGCGCTCGGCCTCCGGGATCGGGGCCAGGAACTTCTGCCAGGCGTCGGGGAACAGGAAGGATGCGCCGTCCTGATAGAACCAGCGCAGTTCCCTCTGGGTCAGCAGGAAGACCCCGCGCAGCACCAGAGCCTCGACGCGCTGCGGATGGGTGATGGCGTAGGCCAGCGCCAGGGTCGAGCCCCAGGAGCCGCCAAACACGGTCCACTTCTCGACGCCCAGGTGGATGCGCAGGCGCTCGATGTCATCGATCAACGACCAGGTGGTGTTGTCGTCCAGGCTGGCGTTCGGCCGCGACTTGCCGCAGCCGCGCTGGTCGAACAGCACCATCTTCCACTTCGACGTGTTGAAGAACCGCCGCATGGTCGGGTTGATCGCCCCGCCCGGGCCCCCGTGCAGGATGACGCAGGGCTTGCCGTCCGGATTGCCGCAGACCTCGTAGAAGATCTCATGCTCGCCGCCCGTGGGCATCCACCCATAGGTAAAGGGCTCGCTCTCCGGGAACAGGCCGCGCCGGTTCGTGGAGGAGGAGAGGGCGGGCTGCGGGGTGTTGCGTTCCATCATTCCTATCTAACGCGGGAAGCGGCGATCCATCCAGCCGAGGATGAGGTCATTGACCTCTTTAGGCTTTTCTTGCTGCGTCCAGTGGCCGGAATCCTTCACCAGCACCTTCTCGAGGTCAGCGATCACCTCTTCCATGCCGTCGGCCATGGCGGGCGACAGGACGACGTCCTTCTCGGCCATGATCATCAGGCAGGGGATGCCGTCGACGCGGGTGGGCAGGTCGGCTGACCTCTCCCAGTTGCGGGTGAAGTTGCGATACCAGTTGATCCCGCCGGTGAACCCCGTGGCCTCGAAGGTCTCCACGAAGGCGGCCAGTTCGTCGGGGGTCAGCAGCTGGTTGGCGGTGTCGGACTTGTCCCAGGCGGCCAGCAGGTCGCCGAAGGCGAAGGTCGACTGGCCCTCGGGCGCGGCCGAGGACGTGTCCAGGCCCGCGCCGGCGTCCATCGGAGTCGAGTCAGGCTTGCGCATGAAGAAGCGGATGGTCTTGTCGGCGTCGGCGCTCAGGACCGCGTCGGCGACGCCCGGCTTCTGGAACCAGACGATGTACATGTCTTCGCCAAAGGCCATGCGCATGGCTGCGATGGGGTCGAAGGGCGAGCGGCGCATGAAGGGGGTGTTGAGGCCGATCACCCCGGCGCAGCGGTCGGGATACATCAGCGGCATCTGCCAGACGATGATGCCGCCCCAGTCGTGGCCGCAGAAGATCGCCTTGTCGATCTTCAGGTGATCCATCAGGCCGACAAGGTCGCCGGTCAGGTGCTCCATGTCGTAGTCGGCCACTGTTTCGGGGCGCGAAGTCAGGCCATAGCCGCGCTGATCGGGGGCGATGGCCCAGCGCCCGGCGGCCTCGCAGGCGGCCAGCTGATGTCGCCAGGAGAAGGCCAGTTCCGGAAACCCATGACAAAAGATGATCGGCGTGCCCTGGCCGCGCGGCCCCACCTCATAATAGGCCATGTCGATACCGTTGACGGCGGCGTGCTGCACGGGCGGCATCTGGCGGGCGAGGGCGGCGGACATCGGCGTTTCCTTGTGCGTTTGCCCATGATGCAAGGCTTCCGGTCGGGAAAGGCAAGCCTTCCCCGCCCGGCGAAGCGCGTTAGAACGTCACCATGAGCGATCCCGGCGCGCGACACAGCCAAGAGAAGACCCAGTGGGGCCTGGTGATCCTGCTGGGGTCGCTGACCGCCTTCGCGCCGATGTCCATCGACATGTATCTGTCGAGCCTGCCGGCGATCGGGCTCGATCTGCATGCAACTCCAGCCAAGACGCAGGGGACGCTGGCGGCCTTCTTCGCCGGCATGGCCATCGGCCAGTTCATCTACGGGCCCGCCTCGGACCGCTTCGGCCGCCGTCCGCCCATCGTGGTGGGCGTGGCGATCTATGTCCTGGCCTCCATCGCGTGTGCGATGTCGAGCTCACCGGAGATGCTGATCGGGGCGCGGTTCGTCCAGGCCTTGGGGGGCTGCGCTGGCGGCGTGGTAGCGCGCGCCGTGGTCCGCGACCGCTTCAACCATACCGAGACGGCGCGGATGCTGTCGTTGATGACGCTGATCATGGGTCTGGCGCCGATCCTGGCGCCCCTGCTGGGATCGGCCCTGCTGGCCTTCGGCGGCTGGCGGCTGAACTTCTGGTTCCTGACGGCCTTCGGCCTGGTGGTGGGCGGCGCCTCCCTGTGGCGGATGACGGATCGCGCTCGGCCGAGACCCACGCCCAGGCCCTGTCGGAAAATCCGCTGGGGCCTATCTGGCCCTGCTGAAGCAGCCGCGCCTGATCGGGTACGCCCTGGTGGGCGCCCTGAACGGCGCGACGCTCTTCACCTATGTCTCGGCCTCGCCGGACCTGCTGATGGGGACCTATGGCGTTTCGTCGACCCAGTTCCCCTGGATCTTCGGCCTCAACGCCGCGGCCCTGATCGGATCGAGCCAGGTCAACCGTTACGCCTTGCGCCGCGCCACCCCTGACGAGGTGCTCAGCCGCGCGAGCTTGGCCTCCGTCGTCGCCGGCGTCCTGCTTGCTCTGGCCGCGGTCACCGGGATCGGCGGGCCCTGGACCGTCCTGCCGATGCTGTTCCTCCTGCTGGGGACCTACGGCTTCATGCAGGGCAACACCATGGCCGGCGTCTTGAACGTCGACCCACGCCGCGCTGGCTCGGTCTCGGCCCTGATGGGCGGGGCGTCCTTCGGCGTCGGCGCGCTCGCCTCAGGCCTCACCGGCGTGCTGCACGACGGCACGCCCAAGCCCATGGCGCTGACCATGCTCGTGGCGCTGATCGGGTCGGCCGTGGCGTTGCGCATGCTCGCCTTGCCGAAACGGGGCGAGGTCTGAGGTTGTCAGTCTGTATCTCATAGGATACGATTGTGGTCGATGTTCGCGAAGCAGAGGCCTATGCCGCCTGGTTTGACGCGCTTCGGGATGTGCAGGCCCGCGCAAAGAATGCTGGTCCGGATTCGCCGCCTGTCACTGGGCAATCCTGGTGACGTGAAGCCGGTCGGTTCGGGGGTCAGCGAGATGCGGATCGACTATGGTCCGGGCTACCGGGTCTATTTCGTCCGCCGCGGGGAGACCTTGGCGATGCTGCTGGCGGGCGGTGACAAGCGGACGCAAGGCCGGGATATCGCCGCGGCGATCGATCTGGCGGCGCGGCTCTAGGAGCGGAAGATGGCGAAGACCGAAACCGTGGCGACCCGGGTCTGGGACGCCGCCGAACACCTGAAGACCGAGGTTGACGCTGCAGCCTATCTGCAGGCCTCTCTGGACGAGGGCGACACCGGCCTGATCATGGCCGCGCTGGGCGATATCGCCCGCGCGCACGGCATGTCGGAGGTGGCCCGAGCCGCCGGCTTCGGTCGAGAGAGTCTCTACAAGGCGCTCTCGAAAGACGGAAATCCTGAGTTCGCGACGGTCCTTAAGGTGGTGCAGGCGCTTGGCCTGAAGCTGACGGCGACCGCCGCCTAGGCCCGCGGCCGGCTCCAGGCGAGCGCCGCCCAGCCGGCCATGAAGGCCAGGCCGCCCAGCGGGGTGATCGCGCCGAACCCGCGGGGCGCGCCCATGCCCATGGCCCACAGCGAGCCGGAGAACAGCACCAGCCCGGCCAGGAACAACGGCGGCGCCAGGGCCGCGCCGCGTCCCGACCGCTGCCCGGCGGCGAAGGCGGCCAGCATGTGAACGAAGCCGTAGAGCGCGCCGGTCCTCAGCCACTCCTGGGCCTTGGGATCGGTGATCCCGTGGGCGGCGAAGGCGCCGAAGCCCACGCAGAGGAAGCCGCCGATTGCGGCCAGACGAAACCAGGGACCCATGTGTTCTACCCCCAGACCTGCGGACGCCGGCCCTTCCAGGGGGCTTCCTTCTCAAGCTGCGCGGCCAGGCGGAAGAGGGTGGCTTCGTCGGCGTAGCGGGAACTGAACATCATGCCGATCGGCAGGCCGCCCGAGTCCATCTCCAGCGGCAGTGAAATCGAGGGCTGGCCGGAGAAGTTCATCGGCGGGGTGTAGGGGAAGACCTTGCCCTGGCGCCGGTTGACCTCCTTGGGCTCCAGGTTGACCGGGTCGATGAAGCCAACCTCCGGCACCCGGGTTCCCAGCACTGGGCAGAGATAGACGTCCCAGTCCTCGAAGAAGGCCAGGGTGAAGCGGTTGAGGGCGCGCAGGTCCTGCAGGGCTCGGAAAGCCGCCGCGCCGGTGACCTTGCGGCCGCCCTTCAGGGAGGCCCAGGTCAGCGGCTCCAGTTCGTCGGGCTCGGGCTCGCGGCCCACGAGGTCGATCAGCCGCTCCATGCCGCCGGCGAAGTTGGCGCCGCTCACCGGGCCTCGCGCGGCGTAGAGGGCGCGGTAGTCGATGCCGAGACCCTTCTCCACCACCTCGTGACCCAAGCCCTTGAGCAGGGCGGCGGTGCGTTCCAGCGCTGCCTGGATTTCGGGATCGATGGGGCGGCCATTGGCGGTCTCGCTGGACCAGGCGATGCGCAGCTTGCCCGGAGAGGTCTCGATCTCCTGCGCATAGGGCCGCGTCTTTGGCGGCAGAGCGTAGGGGGAGCCCGGCTCGGGGATGCCGGTGGCGTCGAGCATGACGGCGCAGTCGCGCACCGTCCGCGTCACCACGTGGTCCACCACGAAGCCGGCGGCGTAGTCATAGGCGTCGGGTAGGTTCGGCACCCGGTCGCGGTTGACCTTCAGGCCCACCAGGCCGCAGCAGGCGGCCGGGATGCGGATCGACCCCAGCCCGTCGCTGGCATGGGCCATGGGCACGATGCCGGCCGCCACCGCCGAGGCCGCGCCGCCGGATGAGCCGCCAGAGATGTGGGCCGGGTTCCAGGGATTGCGGCAGGGGCCGAGTAGGGCGCTCTCAGTGGTGCCGGTGATGCCGTATTCGGGTGTATTGGTCTTGCCCAGCGGCACGACGCCCGCCTCGCGGTAGCGCCGGGTCAGGCCGCCGTCCTCGGCATCGACGATGTGGCGCGCGAACCTGCTGCCGGAGGTGCGCGGCCATCCGGCCACCGGCATGCCGAGGTCCTTGATCAGGAACGGCACCCCCTTGAAGGGGCCGTCGGGCAGGGGCCCCTTGGCGCGTTCGCGGGCCTCGTCATAGGCGGTGTGGACCACCGCGTTCAGGGTCCCGTTGTGCCGCTCGATGCGCTCGATGGCGGCGTCCACCAGTTCCAGGGGCGTCACCTCGCCCTTGGCCACCATCTGGCCCAGGGCGACGCCGTCGTGCTCGGAATAGTCGTCCATGGTCTTACCTTTGGCTCTCGGTGAGGAAGCTCATCTTGGCGACGGGTTCGAGGCTGGGGCCCTGCTGCTTCAGCACGGCGAAGGAGGTCTCGGCGGCGTTCAGGGCGGCGTCGATGTCGCCCTCCGTCATCGCCGCGCACATGAACATGTTGTGCCACGGGTGGACGTAGACGCCCCGGTTCAGCATCTCGCTGGACCAGCAGAAGCCCTTGCGCAGGTCCGGGTCGTCGTCGAACAGGAAGAGCGGCATCTGCACCGGTCCCGAGACCCGGAAGCCGAAGCCCGCCGCGCCAGCGCGCTCCCGCAGGCCGTCGGCCAGCCGGTCGCCCAGGCTTTGCAGCCGCTCCAGATAGTCGGTGTCGCGCACCAGGCGCAGGGTCTCCAGGGCCGCGGCCATCGGCGCCGCCTGGAACCAGAAGGAGCCGGTCACATAGATCTGCGAGGCGGCCTTCCTGGCCTTGTCTGCGCCCAGCATCATCGAGATCGGATGGCCATTGGCCAAGCACTTGCCCCAGGTGGACAGGTCCGGCTGCACCCCGATCCGCGACCACGACAGGTCCCGCGATAGCCGCAGGCCCGCGCGGACTTCGTCGACGATCAGCAGGGCCCCGGTGCGGTCGCAGATCTCGCGCGCCTTACGGGCATAGGCCAGGTCAGGATCGGCCTGGTCGATGAAGGCGTCGTGCTTGAAGGGGGCGGCGAAGATGGCGGCCAGGTCGTCGCCGGCCAGGGCGGCGGCGGCCTCCAGGCTGGCCACATCATTGTAGTCGCAGAAGATCTGGTGAGCCTGGTCGCTCTCGATGGTGCCGGCCGAGCGGTTCACGCACCAGGTGGCCGCGCCGTGGTAGGCGCCCTTGGCCCGGATGATCGTCTTGCGCCGGGTGTGCTGGCGGGCGGTGGACAGCGCCATGGAGGTGGCGTCCGTGCCGTTCTTGCAGAAGATCGCCCAGTCGGCGTGGGTGACCAGGGCGACCATTTCCTCGGCCAGCCGCACCATCAGTTCGGTGGGGCCTGTCAGTGTGTCCCCGAGGCCGAGCTGGCGGACATAGGCCGCGTCGATCTCCGGATTGGCGTAGCCGAACAGGTTCGGCCCATAGGCGCACATGAAGTCGAGATAGCGGTTACCGTCCACGTCCCAGAGGTGCGCCCCCTCGCCACGGGCGAAGAACTGCGGATAGTCATCGGGCAGCAGCCCCACCGACTGGTGGCCGTACATGCCGCCGGGAATAACGGCTGCGGCGCGTTCGCGCAGGGCGCGGTCTCGGCTGTCGGGTCGGCTCATGGAATGTCCCTCAGTTCGCCAATTGCGATGGCTTGATCAGACCTTACGCTCCGCACTGTCCTCGGCAACCGGGAGCGGACGATGAAGACGATGATCGTGGCCCTACTGGGCGTGGCGACGAGGCCTGGCCGCCGAGGAATGGCCGCCCCTGTTCCGCTCGCGGCGGAAGTGAACGGCTAGAACAGCCCCATCAGGGTTGAGAAGAAGGCCAGGATCGCAGCGATGATCGCCTTGGACAGGACGCCGAGCACCACGATGCTGACGGCCGCCATCACCCAGCCGATGATCGCCGCATAGCCGTCCCGTTCCGCCGTGCCGATGGCGAAGGCGGCGATGGCGAAGGAGGGCAGCATGTTGCCGAAGGGGATCGGCAGGAAGACGATGATCGCCAGGGAGAAGCAGATCGCCCCCATCAGCCGGTCGGCGAAGCGGTTGTACATGAAGGTCAGCCGCGGCTTCAGCCGCCGCTCCAGCCGCTCCAGGTGCGGCATCAGCTTTTCCGACAGGTTGCGGTAGTCCGACATGCTCATGGTCCGCGCCAGCAGGGCCTTGGGCAACCACAGCGTCCGGCGGCCCAGCATCCACTGGGCGGTGATGAAGGCCAGGGGCGCGCCGAGGATGGCCGAGACGCCGGGGGGCATGGGCAGAACCAGGGGGGCTGCGAACACGAACATCAGCGCCCCGAAGGCGCGGTCGCCAAAGGTCTCCAGGATGTCTGCCACCGACACCTTGCGCGTCTTCCGCTGCCCGATCAGGACGAGCAGTTCGGAAACACTGGCGGCATGGGGTTTTTCGGTCATCGCAGCCCTGGCGCTATCATGCTTGCGCAGGCCTGCGGAAGGGCCCGCGAGATCACATCGCGCTACCGATTGCGCGATGAAGAATTCGGCCGCCGACTCGCGATAGGCGTGACCGACCATGTCCAATCCGCTGCGCCTTGGTCTGTTCTACGGAGCCATCTTCATCGGGGGCGGCGCGGCCTCGCCCTATATCCCGGTCTGGTTCGACCATCGGGGCCTGAACGGCGCTCAGATCGGCCTGATCCTGTCGGCGCCGCTGCTGGCTCGCACCATCACCGCACCGCTGCTGGCCATGTGGGCCGACAGCTTCGACCTGCGCCGCACGCCTCTGATCCTGATGGGTCTGGGCATGGCGATCCCCTACGCCCTGCTGGCCGCGCCCTTTGGGTTCGCGTGGTGGTTCGGTCTCTGGTTCATCGCGTCCACCCTGTACGCCACGGTGGGGCCGCTGACCGATGTGGTGGTGCTGGCGCGCTCGCAGAAGGACGGCTTCAACTACGGCTGGCCCCGCGGCATCGGCTCGGTGGCCTTCATCATCGCCAATATCGGCATGGGGCTGATCCTGGCGCGGGGATCGCCGGAGCTGGTGTTGGTGTGGATAACCTTGGCGGGCCTGGCCGTGGCCTTCGGCGCGCTCTACCTGCTGCCGCCCGATCCCGTGCGGGCAGGGGGCGGGGTTTCGGTCCTCTCCGAACGGATGGCGGGGCTCGGCGAGCTGTTCCGCGACAAGGACTTCATGCTGGTGGTGATCGCGGCTGGCCTGATCCAGTCGGCCCACGCCTTCTATTATTCCTTCTCGACCCTGGCCTGGCGCAATCAGGGCATCCCCGAGTCCATGACCGGGCTGCTATGGGGCGTGGGGGTCGGGGTGGAGGTCATCTTCCTCTGGTTCATGGAGCCGTGGCGTCGCCGGTTCGGTGCGCGCAACCTGCTGGTGCTGGGGGGCGTGGCCGCCGTGGTCCGCTGGGGGGCGCTCGCGCTATCGCCGCCGCTCTGGCTGGTCTTCCCGATCCAGGCCCTGCACACCTTCACCTATGCCGCGACCTTCATCGGCTCACTGCAGCTGGTGGACAGGTTGTCCAAGCCCAGCAACGCTTCGGCGGCCCAGACCATCAACTCGGCCCTGTCGGGCGGGGTGCTGAGCGGCCTGGCCACCATCGTCTCCGGCGCGCTGTTCGACCGCATCGGGGCGCATGGCTATTTCGTCATGGCGGCCATGTCGGCGGCCGGCCTGGCCGGGGCGATCAGGCTGTACGGCGTTCGGCGACTGGACGGCTAAGCGATTGCGCCATGGCTCGGACCGTGGCGCGCACGGCCTGGTCGATCTCCAGCAGCGAGCCGCTGGCGGTCTCGGAGAACTCGCGGACCTGAGGCACGTGCAGGAACGCGACGGACGGCGCGGCCTGCTCGGCCAGCAGGCGGTAGAGGGTGAAATTGCAGAGATAGTCGCCGGCGTCGTCCGACAGCCGCGCGGCCAGATGCGAGCCGATGAGGGCGTCAAGGATGTCACCGATGGGGGCGGTCGAGGCCAGGGCGCCGGGACCGTCGGGCTTGATCACCGACCCTTCCCAGACCTCGCCCGCATGGTCGGGTTTGGCGCGGCCGGCGTGGTTGCGGCCCATGGTCTCCACCCGGAAGGCGTCGGACTCCGTGGCCACGCCCACCACCAGCACGGCGTCAGCCGACCGCGCGGCCAGCACCTCCTGGATGGCCTCCACCGAGCCGGTCCAGGCGACGGGGAGGGTCAGGTACTCCACCTCGAAACCAGGCGGCGCCCAGGCCTCCCGGGCCAGGGCCTCGACGACGGCGCCGGAGGGATTGCGCGGGGCGGCCGGGAAGGAACCGAAGCCGCAAACCAGAAGGCGGGACTGTGTCATGAAGCCGACCCTAGGTCTCGGATGTGGCGCTTGGAAGGCGGGCTTACGCCACGACAGTCTTGCAGCCCGCTCCTATGGAGCGACTATGTCGGCAAAATGAGGACGGAGAGGAACCGCCGTGCGTGCGTTGGAAGTGACCGCCCCCTGGGGCGGCGACCAGATCAAGGTGGTCGAAAAGCCCGATCCGAACCCGGGTCACGGCCAGGTCCTGGTGCGTATGAAGGCGGTGTCGCTGAACTATCGCGACATGTTGATGATCAACGGCATGTATGGCCGTGGTTCCGGCCAGGCGGCCACCATCACTCCCTTTTCCGATGGCTGTGGCGTGGTTGAGGCCGTGGGGCCGGGCGTCACCCGCGTGGCGGTGGGAGACCGAATCGCCACCCTGTTCTTCCAGAACTGGCCGTCGGGCCGACCGACCGTGGAGAAGCTGTCCTCATCGCTGGGCTTCCCGATCCCCGGTGCGGGGTCGGAACTGCAGCTGTTCAGCCAGGAGGGGGTCTCCAAGGTCCCGGCCTATCTGAGCGACCAGCAGGTGGCGACCTTGCCCTGCGCGGCCCTGACCGCGTGGCGTGGTCTGTTCGAGGATGCGCGGCTGGAACCCGGCGACACGGTGGTCCTGCAGGGCACCGGCGGGGTCTCGATCTTCGGCCTGCAGTTCGCCCATGCGGCGGGCTACCGGACCTTCATCACCTCGTCCTCCGACGAGAAGCTGGCGCGAGCCAAAGCGCTGGGGGCTGATCACCTGCACAACTACAAGACCGATCCGGAGTGGGGGAAGGCCGTGCGCGCGGCGACCGGTGGGGTCGGGGCTGACTTCATCATGGAGGTCGGCGGTGGCGGCACCATCCACCAGAGCCTGCGAGCCATCCGCATCAATGGCCACATCGCGGTGATCGGGGTGGTGGCCGGGGCGGGGGAGGGGCTCAACCCCGGCGTCCTGATCGGCAATTCGGCTAGGCTTCAGGGCCTGTCGGTGGGGTCGCGGGAGATGTTCGAGGCCATGTGCCGGGCCCTAGAGCTTCACCGCATCCAACCCGTGGTCGACAAGGTTTTCCCGTTTACCGAGGTCGGGTCGGCCTTCGCCGCCATGGCCGCCGGTGAGCATTTCGGCAAGATCGTTCTCACCTTCTAGGGCAGGTTCAGGCGGAGCGGATCCCGGTCCGCCGCCCGGAACCTGCCCCACCTTTTAACTTTGGCGCGCGTCGGACGCTAAACCGGTGTCCACTTTAGCTGACGCGCTTACAGGAGGCTGTCGTGCGTACCAAAGGCATCAATCACTTGGCGCTCGTCTGCCGCGACATGGGCGAGACCGTGACGTTCTACCGCGACGTGCTGGGCATGCCGCTGATCAAGACCATCGCCCTGCCGGACGGCGGGCAGCACTTCTTCTTCGACTGCGGCGGCGGGGCCAGCGTGGCCTTCTTCTGGTGGGCCGAGGTCCCGGCGGCCGCGCCTGGTATCGCCTCGGTGGCCAAGTTCCCGCAGGCGCCGAAGTCGGCGGTCGGCTCCATGAACCACGTGGCCTTCGACATGGATTCCGACGACCTGCAGGACAGCATCAAGCGGCTGCAGGCGGCGGGGGTCGAGGTCCTGCCCATGGTGGTCAATCACGACGACAGCGCCGCCGGCGTCGCCGCCGAACTGCATCCCGGCGTCTTCGTGCGCTCGGTCTATTTCACCGATCCCAACGGCATCATGCTGGAGTTCGCCGCCTGGACGAAGGGCTTCGGCCCCGAGGATGTGGCCCACGAACCGGCCGGCGCGGCGGTGGAAGCCTGATGCCCCGCCTGAAACAGGTCAGCCGCGCCGAAGCCACCTCCGAGACCATCCTCAAGACCTACGACCTGCTGTTCGGCGACCGCGATCCGGTGGCGGAGCCGGGGACCGCCACGGGCACACGGGGCGACTGGTGGACGGTGTTCGCCAACAGCCCCGACATTCTCAAGCACGCCAACCAGGGTTTCGCCCTCTACCGCACCCCGGACCGCAAGCTGGACCCCGTGCTGCGGGAACTGGCCCAGACCCGGGCCGGCTGGGCGCGCGGCAGCCAGTTCGTCTTCTCCCAGCACTGCAAGTCCCTGCGGGGGCTGAAGGTGTCGGAGGAGCGGATCGCGTCGGTGCCCAACTGGCAGGTGGCCGACTGCTACAGCGCCAACGAGCGCGCGGTCCTGGCCTATGCCGACTGCCTGGTCCTACAGGGCGGCCGGACGCCGGACGGGGTGTTCGCGGCCCTGCGGACCTTCCTCGACGACGAGCAGATCCTGGAGCTGACCTACATCACCACGCTCTACGACATGCACGCGGTGATGAGCCGGGCCCTGCGCCTGGAGTTCGACGACCGCGACGACCCGATCGTCGAGGTCGCCCCGCCCGAGGGCTTCAGCGCGCGGGACTTCCTCGATACCGGGCGGCGGTAGGGCCTAGATTGAGTAGTCCAGCTCGCCTTCCAGCCAGGCGGTGATCTGCTCGGCGGCTTCGGTCGGTGAGGTCTTCGTCGTGTCGATGCGGATCTCGGCGGCTTCGGGCGCCTCATAGGGGCTGTCGATGCCGGTGAAGTTCTTCAGCTCCCCGGCGCGGGCCTTCTTGTAGAGGCCCTTGACGTCGCGGGCCTCGGCGACGGCCAGCGGGGTGTCGATATAGACCTCGACGAAATCGCCCTGCGCCTGGAGCTCGCGCGCCAGCCGGCGCTCGGCGCGGAAAGGCGAGATGAAGCTCACCAGCACGATCAGGCCGGCGTCCACCATCAGCTTGGAGACCTCGGCGACGCGGCGGATGTTCTCCACCCGGTCCTCGTCGGTGAAGCCCAGGTCCTTGTTGAGGCCGTGGCGGACATTGTCGCCGTCCAGCAGATAGGTATGGCGGCCGTTGGCGTGGAGCTTCTTTTCCACCAGGTTGGCGATGGTGGACTTGCCCGAGCCCGAGAGGCCGGTCAGCCAGACCACCCGGCCGCGCTGGCCCTTGAGCGCCGCGCGCGACGCCTTGTCGACGTCGAGGGCCTGCCAGTGGACGTTCTGGGACCGCCGCAGGGCGAAGTGGATCATGCCCGCCGCCACCGTCCGGTTGGAGATCCGGTCGATGAGGATGAAGCCGCCCAGATCGCGGTTCTCGGCATAGGGGTCGAAGGCGATGGGGGCGTCGAGGCTGAGGTTGCAGACCCCGATCTCGTTGAGCTCCAGCCGCTTGGCGGCCAGGTGCTCCATGGTG
This sequence comes from Phenylobacterium sp., assembly GCA_043749525.1. Lineage (GTDB taxonomy): Bacteria > Pseudomonadota > Alphaproteobacteria > Caulobacterales > Caulobacteraceae > Phenylobacterium. The sequence continues at coordinate 331 of JAYVDG010000255.1, read as the reverse complement.
TTGACGTTGACCTTGTACTTGGGCTCGGTGATCGAGGCGCCGACGGTGCGCGTGCCGATCTTCAGCAGGTAGGGACGGCCGGGCAGCATGGCCTCGTCGTCCATCCAGACCAGGGTGGCCTCGAACTGGTCGGCCACCGGCGGCGGGCTGCCCGCGATGGCAAGGACGTCGCCGCGGCTGACGTCGATCTCGGTGGTGAGGGTGAGCGTCACCGACTGGCCGGCCACGGCCTGCTCCAGGTCGCCGTTGAAGGTGACGATCCGGTCGATGGTGCTCTCGCGGCCCGAGGGCAGGGCCTTGATCTTGTCGCCGGGCTTGATGACGCCGGTGG
>JAYVDG010000254.1:0-2154 GCA_043749525.1 Phenylobacterium sp. | reverse complement strand
GCACGCCCTGGGTCGCGTCCTTGTAGAGTGGGCAACGGCGGCAGGCGTCGACCCCGGCGGCCACCTCCTCCAGGCTCTGGGGCGAAAGCGCATCATAGGTGGCGTCGCGGGCCGTCCTGGCCAGGCTGCGGATCACGCGGTTGGGCTGGCTGGGGGCTAGGGCGACCATCAGATTCGTTCGGCCTTCGGCGGCGGCGATCAGGTCTGGAATGAGCCGCGCCTCCGGCAGGTTCCGCCAGTAGCGCTTGGGCATCTCCTTGGTCATGGCGTCGACCTTCAGCCGGGCCGGGTTGAAGATCGAGGCGTAGTAGGTCCGCCAGTAGTCCTCCAGGGCGTCCTCCCCCGGCGCATCGGCGGGGTCTGCGCCCGCCGTCGTGGCCATCTGCGCGCCGTTCCAGTGGATGCAGACATCTGGCGTCAGGATCGACCAGATCATGTTGGCGAAGCGTTTGGCGAAGAAGGGGGCGACAGACTCCGTCACCCGGTGCGGCGGTTCGAACCAGGCCGCATAGGCCTCCGGGTCCGTGCCCACCGTCCGGAAGCGGACGAAGGCCTTCATCTTGTGGGCCGCCTTGCTGACCTGACGGGCGAGGTCGTTGGCGCGGGCGACTTCGGGGTCGGTGGCGATGCGCAGCAAGTTCGGCTGGGCGGCCATGCGCCAGAGCATCCGGTACAGCAGGGCGAAGCGCTCGGCCGACCGGTGCAGGATCACCTCTTCGGCCAGTTCCAGGAACTCGCAGCTGACCGTGAAGCCGCCGGGCGATGGCGCAGCCAAGGGCTCGGGATCGGCGAACAGGTCGCCCTCCCCGTCCACGGTCCAGATCACGGTGTCGGGCGCCACGCCCTGGCCGCGCAGGGTCCGCGCCGCCTCGCGCCAGCCGGCGAAGTCGATCTCGGAGGCCAGCCGGACCACACGCATCAGAACAGGCTCAATTGGGTGGGCGGCGCCAGCCGGGCGCGCAGGTCGGCCTTGTCGGTGAGCGCGCCCGGCCGCCAGTCCTGGGTGACTATGAAGGGCTTCAGCTTGTCGAGCCGCCGGGTCAGGCGCTTCACATCCTCCAGGGTCAGCTGCTTGTAGCGGCGGATGTCGATCATGCGCTCGACGCTGCGCACGCCCAGGCCCGGCACCCGGAGCATGGTCTCGCGCTCGGCGGTGTTGAGGTCGACGGGGAAGTCGCCGCGGTTGCGCAGCGCCCAGGCCAGCTTGGGGTCGATGTCGAGGTCCAGATCGACACCCTCCACCGTGATCTCGTCGTGGGTGAAGCCGTAGAAGCGCATGAGCCAGTCGGCCTGGTAGAGGCGGTGCTCGCGCATCAGGGGCGGGCGGACCGGGGGCAGACGGGAGGTGGTGTCGGGGATCGGGCTGTAGGCCGAGTAGTAGACCCGGCGCATGCCGTAGGCGCCGTAGAGGCCGGCGCTCTTGGCCAGGATCTCGCCGTCGGTGGCGGCGTCGGCGCCGACGATCATCTGGGTGGACTGGCCGGCGGGGGCGAACTTGGGTGCCTTTGTTTTTGTATATTTTTCAGAGGCTTGGTCGATGCCAAGGCGGACGCGGCCCATGGCCTTCCTGATGCCGAGGGCGTCCTTCTCCGGCGCCAGGTCGGCCAGGCTGGCGTCGCGGGGCAGCTCGACATTGATGGAGATGCGGTCGGCATAGAGGGCCGCCTCATTGACCAGGGCGGGCGAGGCCTCGGGGATCACCTTGAGGTGGATATAGCCGCGGAAGTCGTGGTCGATCCGCAGCGACTTCGCCACCCGCACCATCTCCTCCATGGTGTAGTCGCCGCTCTTGATGATGCCGGAGGAGAGGAACAGGCCCTCGATATAGTTGCGCTTGTAGAAGGAGAGGGTCAGATCGACGACCTCGGCCACGCTGAACCGGGCGCGCGGCGTGTTGGACGACACCCGGTTCACGCAATAGGCGCAGTCATAGACGCAGAAGTTGGTCAGCAGAATTTTCAGCAGGCTGATGCAGCGCCCGTCCGGCGCATAGGCATGGCAGATGCCCATGCCGCCGTCGGTGGAGCCCACGCCCTTCCCGCCCACGGAATCGCGCTTCACCGTTCCCGACGAGGCGCAGGAGGCGTCGTACTTCGCCGCGTCGGAGAGGATTTCGAGCTTTCGCTTCAGCGTCAGGGCCACCATGGGGCGACC
>JAYVDG010000253.1:0-6190 GCA_043749525.1 Phenylobacterium sp. | reverse complement strand
GTCATGGCGCGAACCTAGGCCGTGGCCTGGGCGGACTCCAGGGCCGCCCGTTCCATCAGCCTGCGCGCATGCGCCCCGCCGGCGTCGATGGCCAGCGTCGTAAGCTTCAGGTCGGGGCGCAGGTCGATGTTGCGCTGCTGGGCCTCCAGCACCACGACGTCCTCGTCGAACACCCCGGCCTGGCTCTGCCGCATGCGTTCGGTCAGACCCGCGTCGCCGACCCCAAAGGACCGCGCCATGCCCCAGTAGTAGCGGCAGGTGGTCTCGCTCTCCGGGGTCATGAAGTTGACCACCACCCCCTCCACCCCCTGCGAGCGGTCGCCCTCCGGCGCGCCGGTGCCCACGGGCGCCACGCCGACCTCGATGGTTACCGCCGACGGCAGGGCGAAGTGGCAGATCTGCCAGCGGTCCACCAGGCCGTTCTTGCCCAGGAAGGTGCGCCAGAACGGCGGGGCGTCGATGCCCTTCATCCAGCGCTCGACCACGACATTCTCGCCTTCCAGCCGCGTGTCGATGGGGCTGTCGACGATCTCCTTCTGGCCGATGGAGGACGGGTGGACATAGGTCTCGTGGCTGAGGTCCATCAGGTTGTCCACCAGCAGGCGGTAGTCGCAGGCCACCGGATAGACGTCGCCGTCGACGGCCCAGCCTGCGTCCTCGCAGAACCAGAAGTCGGGGATCAGGGCTGGGTCGGCCAGGGCCTGCTCCCCGACCCAGACCCAGACGAAGCGGTAGCGTTCCACGATGGCGTAGGTCGCTACGGTCAGGCGTTTGGGCGCCGCCTCCTGGCCCGGCATCTCCAGGCAGGCGCCGGCGCCGTCCACCAGCAGGCCGTGATAGCCGCAACGGATGGCGTCGCCCTCGACAGTCCCGAGCGACAGGGGCGCCAGGCGGTGGGGACAGAAGTCGGCGAGCGCCGCGGCCGAGCCGTCGCCGCGCCGGAACAGCACCACCTTCTCGCCGCAGATCGTGCGGGCCAGCGGCTTGCGGCTGACCTCCTTGTCCCAGGCGGCCACGTACCAACGATTGCGGATGAACATGGCGCGGCCTCCCTGGATAGGTCGAAAAGTCTGTTTGTATGTTCTACATACTATTTACGGAGGTGACGGGTGGGTCAAGGCCTCTACCTCCCCCTTTGATCGTCATGGCCGGGCCTGTCCCGGCCACCCACGATCTCCGCGGTCCAGCAACGATCCGTGGCGCGCGCCGCGCGACCTGCTGAGAGGCGGAGATCATAAATCCCCGTGACAAGCCCGGGGATGACGAAGCTGTGGGGCTATTTCATCATCGGCAAACTCACCGACGATTTGGCCAGCACCCTCAGGGTCGGGGCCGGCGTGTAGCGGGGTTGGGCGCGTTCGCGGTAGTCGGCGCCGGCCACGGTGACCTGGATGCGGTGGCCGGCCTTGAAGACATAGGAGGCCGCCAGCAGGTCGAAGGTGACCTGGGCTGGTTCGCCCGCCTTCAGGTCCTGCGCGTCCTCTTTCCAGCTCCGATGCCAGGGCAGGCCCAGCAGCGGCCAGGGCGAGGGGTTCAGCTTGCGCAACGAGGCCTTCTGACGGCCGTCAGTGACCACGGTCACCGAGCCGTCCGGGGCCACGTCCTCCAGGAACACGAAGAGGTTGGCGTCCGGCGCGCTCGACGTGATCCAGAGATCGGCGATGGGGTGGCCGGTGATCTCTGCATCGGCCTTCAGCGGACCTTGCGCGAAGCTCACCCCACCCACCGGATGGCAGGAGACCGAGAAGGCGCCCACCGGCTCGGCCGGGCACGGGGTGTCATAGGTGACGGTGAAGGGGGTGGCGCCCCTGCCCGCCTTGGCCGTCAGCTTGCCGCCGTCGAGGAAGACCGGCGTCGGCTTGGCGGCCGGCAGCGGCCACTGGCGGGTGGACCGCCAGACGCCGTCCATCGGCCCCTGCATGGTGAAGTAGTGCAGGGGGTCATCGGCGGCGATGCCGGTGTCGACGCCCTTCAGGTGGTAATCGAAGAACCGCAGCTGCTCGGACTGCAGGTCGAAGCCCTCACTTCGGCAGTGCCGCCAGGGGCCGATCAGCATCCGGGTTCCCGGCAGGTTGGCCATGGTCACCAGGCCCTGCGTGCGGAAGTCGTCCAGCCAGCCGCCCTGGATGTAGAGCGGCACGCCCGCCCGTTTCACCTGGTCGGCCACGGCGCCGAGGCTGACCTCGTACCAGAAGCGGCTCATCACCAGAGTGGAATAGGAGTCGCGATAGGGCATGCCCTTCATCAGCTCCAGCAGGTTGGTGGAGAGCTGGTGCTCTTCCGCCGCCTGGCGCAGCAGGGTGTTGGCGTCGTCCCCCTGCACCGGATTGGTCTGCAGGTCCTGCTCCACCGTGCGGCTGGGGCCGGTGCCGAACTGGGCGATGATCCCGCCGCGCGTATGGCCGTCGAAGCGGTCCCAGGCGAAGCAGCCGGCCCAGGCGGCGGCCAGGTGCGGCGGCCGCGCACTGATCGCGTGCATCACCGCCTCGCCGGTGTTGGAGCAGCCGAACATGCCGACCTTGCCGTCCGACCAGGGCTGGGCCGCCAGCCACTCGGTGACCTCATAGGCGTCGAAGCCCTCGGTGAGATCCTCATAGCCGCGCCGGGTCCCGAAGGAGGCGCCGTTGCCGCGCCGCGCCACGACGGCGACGACATAGCCCTGGCGGGTGAGGCTGGCGAGGCCGGCGAGGCCGGCGGGCGGCTTGCCGGTCCCGACCGCGTCGATGGCGAGCGTATTGTGCCAGATGACCGGCAGGCGGGCCTCGACGGCCTTACCATCCTTGGACGGACGATGCAGGGAGACGGCGATGCGCGTGCCGTCGCGCATGGGCAGGTAGAAGGAGGTGACCACCTCCTCGTCGTACTGCGGGGCCGGGTGGTATTCGCCGAAGGCCGCGGCGGCGGCGGGGAATCCGAGGATCAGGAGCGCGGCGGCGGCCAGCCAGGCCAGAGGGGCTGAAAGGCGCATCGCGAACTCCACGGGTGGAAAAAGCGGCGACGCGGCTGTGACCGCGCCGCCAGGGACAGAGGAAACTACCAGCTCTTGGTGATCTCGAAGGCCACCAGCCGGCCGATGGCGGAGGCGGTCTGGCTGTCCCAGCTCACCGTGCCGTTCAGGACGATCGGCGGATCCTCGTCGGTGAGGTTCTGGGCCGAGAGCGTCAGGCGGATGCCGTCCAGGTGATAAGGAGCGCTGTCGCGGAAGGCGTAGGAGAGCGTCGCGTCATAGGTGGTCTGGCTGGACGCCTCGACATTGGGGGTGACCGCCGTGTTCTTGAAGCTGTCGACATAGTTGGCGAAGGCATGGGCGCTGAAACCCCCCAGGCTCCAGCCCAGGGCGTAGCGGACCCGCAGGTCCACCGGGTTGCCGAAGGTGTCGTTGACGTCGAGTTCCGGCGCGCCGGCCGCCGTGCGCCGCTTGACGTGGAAGATCTTGGCCACGTCCACTGAGGCGTCGAAGGCCCCGACCCCGGTCTCCATCCGGTAGCCGAGATTCACGTCCAGGCCGTCCTGCTTCAGGCTGCCCAGGTTCTGGCGGCGGCCGTCGATGATGGCGTTGATATTGGTCACCGCCTCCACCGGGTTCTGCAGGTCGGGGCTGGTCACGAAGTTGGCGACCAGCGCGTTGAAGGCCGCATTGCCCGCCACGTCGGAGGCCGCCGGACGGCGCATGGCGTAGATCCCGTAGACCACGGCGTTGGTCAGCGCGGTGTTGGGCACCACGTCGATGCGGTTGGTATAGTCGATCTTGTAGTAGGTGGCCGAGACCCGCAGGCCCTCCAGGAAGGTGGGCGCCCAGTCGAAGCCGTAGGACCAGGTGGTGGCTTCCTCGGGGCCGAGCTTGGAGTTGCCGCCGTTGTAGAAGATGCCCCGCGTGGTCCCCGAACCGGACGTGGGATCGGTCAGGTTCTGGATGAAGATGTTCTGGATCTGGTCGGCGCCGTCCACCAGCGACGGGGCGCGGAACGAGGTGCCGTAGGTGGCCCGCAGGCTGAGATCGGCGAAGGGCGAATAGACCAGGCCGACCTTGGGGTTCGAGGTGCGGCCGAAGTCGGAATACTTCTCCACACGGCCGGCCAGGGACAGGTCCAGCCGCTCGATGCCCGGCAGGGCGTTGTCGGCCCCCACCAGGGGGATGAACAGCTCGCCGAACACGCCGCGCACATTGCGGCGGTTGACCACGATCTTCGAGGTCACGCTGCCGTCGGCCGAGACATTGGTGGCGAACAGCGACTGGCGGAAGCTGTTGTTGTGATAGTCGGCGCCGAAGGCCAGGCGCACCGAGCCGGCTGGCAGGGCCATCAGCGGGCCGTCGGCCTTGATCTGGAAGTCCTTGGAAATGGCGGTGCCGTACTGGTTGCGCTCGCCGTCGATCAGCTCCACCAGGGCGGAATTGTTACCCCGGTTGAAGGTCCCGTTCCCGAAGGGATTGAAGGCGGTCGCCGGGTTGGCCGAGCGCAGGGCGGCGGTCAATATAGTGTTGTTCAGCACGCTCTGGCGCGACTGGAAGCCCCGATCCATGCTGTGATCGAAGGACCCCTGCATCTGCCAGTCATTGGTGACATCGAAGACAAAGCCGACGGCGTTCTGCTGGGAGTTCTCCCAGCCGGTGGAGTTGGGCTGGCGGTCGTCGAGGAAGCGGTACTCGACGGTCTCGCTGGCCGGCGTCATCCCGGCCGGGGCCACAAACCAGGGATTGGTGTTGGGCACTGACAGGCTGAACAGAGCCGGCGGCGCGGCCAAGTCGAACTTGCGGCGCGAGTAAAAGCCCTCGTACCAGAGCTCCAGCCGGTCATCTATCCTGTGGTGGACGTTAAACAGGATGGTGTCGCGTTCCTGGGCCGGCAGCAGGTCGGCCGCCGAGCCCTCGTCGTAGCGGTTGGCGGTCCCAGCCACGAGGCTGGCCGGGCTGACGCCCACGCCGTTGGTGTTGGGCAGGGCGTAGCGCACGCCGCTGATCACGATATTGCCGGGGGCCGCGGTGAAGGGCCGGGCGTCGGTCCCGCCGCGGGCGCGACGGTCCTGGCTGGCGAAGGGCCGGTCGGCGCCCGACAGGTGGCTGCGCTCATTGTGTTCATAAGCGAAGAAGGCGCTGCCGCCGTCCCAGGTCTTGCCGAAGGTCTGCGAATAGACCCGCTGATACAGGTTGTCGGCCGCCCCGTAGCGGTAGGCGGTCTCGGCCCCATCGAAGTTCTTCCGGGTGATCAGGTTGACCACCCCGGCCACGGCGTCAGACCCGTAGATGGCCGAGGCCCCGTCGGCCACGACCTCGATGCGAGCGATCGCCACGGTGGGGATCTGGTCGACGTCCGACAGCGCCTTGATCACCCCGTTGGGGGCCAGGCGGCGGCCGTTGAACAGCAGCAGGGTGGCTTCCGGCCCGATGCCGCGCAGGTTGACGGTGCGCACCGCCGTGCCATTGGCGGCCGCGTCCTGGGCCCCGCCGGTGAAGGAGTTGCGCGCCTCGTCGGCGCCGAGGTTCAGCACCAGGGGCAGCAGCTTGGTGACTTCGCTGGCAGAGGCGACGCCCGAGGCCTTGAGCTGCTCCTGATCGACGCCGGTGACCGGCGAGCCGGTGGCCGCCACGCCCCGTATCGAGGTGCCGGTGACGACGATCTCGGCGACGACGTTGGCGTCCTGGGCCCAGGCCTGGCCGGCGAGACCCGCCGTGATGGCCATGATGGACGCGCCGAGACGCAGTGAAACTGACCGCTTCATACTGATGACGCCCTCCCATGGCGTGTTGTCCCGTCTTGCGCGGGCCGATGGAGCTATCGCTCAACCGTTGTTCTGACAATTAGTATGTTCGACAAACTAAATATGCGCAAGCGGGTCGCGTGGGAAAGCTTGGCCGTGAAGTCTGGCCAAGAAAAAACCCTCCCCCCTGGGGAGGGGGAGGGCCTTACTGACGAACCGCGGAGGACGATGTTGCGGGTCGAATCTCGACTTAGAACTCTTCCCAGCTGTCGTCGGCGGGACGCTGGGCCACCTGGGAAGTGGCGCGCATCTGCGGACGCGGGGCGTGGGACGCGGCCGGCGCCTGACGCCGCGCGGCCTGGGGCGCGACCTGGGCGCCGCTGGTCTTGAAGCGAGCCACCAGGCGGTTCAGCTCCTGGGCTTCCTGGGACAGGCTGTGGCTGGCGGCGGTGGACTGTTCCACCATGGCCGCGTTCTGTTGGGTCACCTGGTC
>JAYVDG010000252.1:0-6204 GCA_043749525.1 Phenylobacterium sp. | reverse complement strand
ATTCGTCACCGGGGCCACGGGCTTCATCGGCTCGGCCGTCATCGCCGACCTCATCGCCGCCGGGCACGACGTGCTGGGTCTGACGCGGTCAGACGCGGGAGCTCAGGCCCTGATCGCCACCGGGGCGCAGGTCCGTCGCGGATCGCTGGCGGACCTGGACAGTCTCCGCAGCGGCGCCGCCCAAGCCGGCGGCGTGATCCACACCGCCTTCAACCACGACTTCTCGACCTATGTGACCAATTGCGAGGACGACCGGCGGGTGATCGAGGCGCTGGGTGGGGTGTTGGCCGGGTCAGGGCGGCCACTGATCGTCACCTCGGGCACGGGGATGGGCGGCCGACCCGGCCAGCTCGCCACCGAGATCGACCCGCCGGCCCGCGCCGCTGATGTGCCGCGCGCGGCGTCGGAGGAGGCCGCGGCCTCGGTGTCGGCGGTGGGCGTGAACGTCTCGGTGGTGCGTCTGCCCCAGGTGCATGACACGGCCAAGCAGGGCCTGGTCACCTACGCCATCGACGTCGCCCGCGAGAAGGGCGTCTCGGCCTATGTGGGCGACGGGGCCAACCGCTGGCCCGCCGCGCACCGCGACGACGTGGCCCGGCTCTACCGGCTGGCGCTGGAACGAGCGCGGGGCGGGGCCAGGTACAATGCGGTTGCGGAGGAGGGTGTCCCGATGCGCGCCATCGCCGAGGCCATCGGCAAGCGCTTGGGGCTGCCCGTGGCGTCCATCGCGCCCGACGACGCGCCAGCCCACTTCGGCTGGATGGCCATGTTCGTCGGGGGGGACTCCCCAGCCTCCAGCGCCTTGACCCGCGAGTGGCTGGGCTGGGAGCCGACGGGGCCGAGCCTGCTCACCGATCTGGAGAACCTGGTGGTGGCCTGATCGAGCGCTAAGCCGCGGCGCCGCTCGCCATCATCGCGTCGATCTCGGCGTCGGAATAGCCGATCTCCCCAAGCACCACGCGGGTGTGTTCGCCGAGACCCGGCGCGGCCGGACGTTTGGTCGCGGGCAGACCGGGGAACTGGGCCGGGGAATTGGGCGAGCGATACGTTCCGCCGTGGCCGTCCTCCACCGCAATCAGGGCGCCGGCGGCCTCCACCTGGGGGTCGGCGGCCACCTCTGCGGGGGTCTGCACCCGCGCCCAGACCAGGTCGGCCTCGTCTAGGCGCCGCGCGATCTCTTCGAAGTCCAGGGCCCCGAAGGCGGCCTCGAACTCGGCCACCAGGTCGCGGTTGTTGGCCTTGCGCGCCCTGCCGCCCTTGAAGCGCTCGTCCTCCAGCCAGTCGGGCCGACCGCAGACGCCGGCCAGGATGGGCCAGTCGCCGCCGCCGCCGCGCGGGTTCAGCACGAACCAGTGCTCGTCGCGGCTCTTGTAGAAGTTGGCCAGGGGATCGAAGGGGTCGGTGCGCGGGCGGTTTGAGGCCAGCTTGCCGAACACCAGCTGCACCGCCAGGTCGGAGCCCACCACATAGGTGCCGGTGGCCAGCAGCGAGGTGGCCACCAGCTGGCCCTCGCCGGTCTTCTCCCGCTCATAGAGAGCCGCCAGGATCGCCGAGGTGGTGGCCAGCGAGGTGGTGTGGTCGCCCACGCCGGTGCGCAGGATGAAGGGGTCGGAGCCCTTGGGCGCATGCATCCGGGCGACGCCCGCGCGGGACCAGAAGGCGGTGACGTCGAAGCCAGGCAGGTGGGCGTCAGGGCCCTCCAGGCCATAGCCGGTGACCACGGCGTAGATCAGCCGGGGATTGGCAGCCCGCAGGGTCTTCTCGTCGAGCCTGTACTTCCGCAGTGAGGCCGGACGCACATTGGTCAGGAAGACGTCGGCCTGGGCGGCCAGGCGGGCCAGGGCGTCGCGGCCCTCGGACTTGGCGATGTCCAGCACCACGGCGCGCTTGCCGCGGTTGTCCATGCCGAAGGTGGGATTTCCGGTGAGTTCGCTCTTGGCGTCGGCGAAGACGTGGCGCATCGGGTCGCCTTGCGGCCGCTCGACCTTGATCACCTCCGCGCCCCAGTCGGCCAGGATGCCCGCCGCGCCGGGCGCGGCGATATAGGAGGCGAATTCGACGACCTTCAGACCCTTGAGCAGCACGCGTTTTCCCCACCTGTTTCCAGGATCATGGGCGTTCCGCGCCGACCTCTCAAGCGGTGAGGCGCGCCTGGGCGTCCTTGCGGGTCACGGCGACGGCGTCGGCGACGGCGCGGGCCACGGCGGCCACGCTGACGGGCTTGCGCAGCACCGCGTCGGCGCCGGCGTCGGTGCATTCCCTGGCTTCCTCAGCGTCACCGCCGATCACCGCGACGATGGGTACGTCGGCGGCGGAGCCTTCGAGGCCACGCAGGGCGGCGATGGTCTCGGGGCCGTCCATGTTGGGCATGCGGCCGTCGATCATCACCAGATCGAACTCGCAGATCTTGGCCAGCTCGAAGGCGCGACGGCCGTCGACGGCGTGCACCACCTGGTGGCCCAGCTGCTCGATCACCGCACGCAGCATGGCGGCGTTGAGCGCGTCGTCCTCGGCGATCAGCACCTTCAGGGTGCGGCGCTCGGCAGGGTCGGGGGCGGCGACCTCCACGGCCTCGACCACCCGTTCGGCTACAGCGTCGGCGTCATAGGGCAGCTCCAGGCGGAAGCAGGAGCCTACGCCAACGGCACTGTGGGCGGTCAGGTCGCCGCCCATCAGGCGAGCGAGTTGGCGGGCGAGGGACAGGCCCAGGCCAGCGCCCGAGGTGCCGGCGCTGGTGCGCTCGACACGGGCGAAGGGTTCGAAGGCGCGTTCCAGTTCGTCGGCGGCCAGGCCGGGCCCGGTGTCGGCGATCTCGATGGCCAGGCGACCGGCCGCTGTCACCTCGATGCGCGCCTCGACCCGGCCGCGCACGGAGAACTTCACGGCGTTGCCGATCAGGTTGGCGATGATCTGACGGGCCCGGTGGGCGTCGGCCAGGGCCGCGCCGGCGTGGCCGTTCTCCAGCTCCATCGGAACATGCAGTGTGAGCTCCAGTCCCTTCATCGAGGCGTTGGGACGGTTGAGCAGCACCAGGTCGCGCAACAGGGCGACGGGGTCGAAGGGCCGAGTGTCCACCGACAGGCGGCCGGCCTCGGCGGTCTCGGAATCCAGGGTGGTGTTCAGCACCGTGATCAGGTCGTTGGCGGCGTCGAGGGCGGCGGTGAGTTGCTCGCGTGATGGCGCGCCACGGCCGTTGCGGCCGGCGGCGGCGGCGAGCACGTGGGCGACGCCGGTAAGGCCGTTGCGGATCTCGTGGCTGAGCGTGGCCACCAGGTCGGACTTGGACTGGGCCAGGCGGCGCGCCTCCTCGACCTTGCCCGCCCGGTCGGCGATCAGGATCTCCCGCTCGGCGGCCATGGAGAATTGACGGCGCAGTATGCGGTTGAGGATCAGTGCCAGCGCCATGGCCAGTGCGATAGCGCCCCAGGCGTTGCTGGCCAGCTCGTGGTCCTCGGGCTGTGAGAACAGAGCGATCAGCGGGCCGGCGGCGGCGGCGGGTCCCACGATCAGCAGGCTGGGCAGCCACGGGGAGGCGAAGAAGATGATCACCACCGAGGCCGCCAGCGCCGTCATCAGCAGTGGCTCGCGGGCGGGGCCGGCCCCGTCGGAGAAGGCGGCGATCTGCGCCACGGCCAGGGCCCAGATCAGGGCCGACAGAATCTGGATGCGGCCGCGCTTTACCGTGTCGCCTGCGGCCTCGGGGTCCTTCAGCCAGTTAACCACGCCGTAAAAAGCGCCCCAGGCGGCGGCGAAAATCGCGAACGTCCCAGTCATCCAGACGGCGTTCACCGCGTGGCTGCCGGCCCAGACATAGGCCGGAAGGCTGACGGCGAAGACCGCCAGCGCGTAGGGCAGGAGGGCTGTCTGGGCCTCTAAAGCCTGCTGTGTCGCCGATTGGCCGCCCCGCAGGGGTACGGCCGTCCGATCATCTGGGGTCGTGGCCATAGGGCGCCTCGGGGGAGATATCGCCACGTAAGGTAGTGGGTCAGGGTTGGCGCGAAGTTACCGCGTAGCGTTAATCCACAGCTTCAGGTGATCCTCGTCAGGCAACCGATCATTAAGCCTAACCAGTCATTATAACCGTGACGGACTCCGGTGATTCCGGGGCGGGGATCGGGTGCAAGAATGGCGACCACGCGGGCGGCGCTGACGGACGAAGATATTCGCACCCTGGTAAAGGGCGCGACGCCGGACGAGCGGGCCGTGGCGGCCCACAAACTTTGCCGGAACATCGACCGCTACGAGCTTACGGACGAGGAGCGGGTCCAGGCCCAGGAAATCCTGCGGGTCATGGCCGCCGACGCCGGCGAGCTGGTCCGCCGGGCCCTGGCCGTCACCCTGAAGAACTCCACCATCGTGCCGCGCGACGTCGCTCTGCGTCTGGCCAAGGACGTCGAGAGCATCGCCCTGCCGATGTTGTCGTCGTCGCCGGTGTTCACCGACGAGGACCTGGCCGAGATTGTCCGCCTGGGCGGTCCCGTCCGCCAGGTCGTTATCGCGAAACGCCCCCGCGTCTCCCAGACCGTCACCAACGCCATCGTCGAATATGGCGTCGAACGCGCGGTGGAAGCCGCCTGCGCCAACGACAACGCCGACTTCGCCGACCGGGCGCTCGCCAAGGTCATCGAACGCTTCGAGAAATCCGAGCGGGTGCTGGCCGCCGTCGCCTATCGCGCCGCCCTGCCGATGGCGGTGACCGAGAAGCTGATCGACCTGGTGAGCGAGGAGGTACGCGACCACCTGTTGAACCACCACGCCCTGTCGCCCGACCTCGCCCTCGAGATCGCCATGGGCGCCAAGGAGCGGGCCACCATCGACCTGGTGGACCAAGCCGGCCGTGCGCCCGACGTGAAGAGCTTCGTCAGCCACCTGCACAAGCATGAGCGCCTTAGCGCCTCCCTGCTGCTGCGGTCCCTGGCCCACGGGCACATGACCTTCTTCGAGTGGAGCCTGGCCGAGCTGGCCAGCGTGCCCCACCATCGCACTTGGCTGATGATCCATGACGCCGGGCCGCTGGGTCTGCGCGCCATCTACGAGCGGGCCGGCTTGCCCGCCCGCCTGTTCCCGGCCTTCCGCGCCGGCGTGGACACTTTCCACTCCATGGAGTTCGACGGCGGCGCCAAGGACCGCGAGCGGTTCCAGGAACGCATGCTGCAACGCTTCCTCACCCAGCCGGCCAACGCCGCCCGCGAGGACGTCGAGTACCTGCTGGAAAAGATGGACCGGATCTCCCACGAGGCCCGCAAGAGCGTGCGGCTGGCCGAGAGCGCCTAAAAACCAGGCTTGCCTGCGCCGCCCGTGGCGCCCAAGCTGGCGGGATGACCGAGATCGCCCCCGACGCGGACATCAAGCCCGCCGCCACCATCCTGCTGCTGCGCGATGACCCCGCCTTCGAGGTGCTGATGGTCAAGCGCCATCACCAGATCGACTTCGCGTCGGGCGCTCTGGTGTTCCCGGGCGGCAAGTCCCACGCCGGCGATCATGACCCGGCCTGGGCCGATCACACCCTGGGCTTCTCCGACTTCGACGCCGAGCAGCGGGGCCTGCGGATCGCGGCTATCCGCGAGGTGTTCGAGGAGGCGGGCATCCTGCTGGCCACCCACACCGACGGCTCGCCGATGGGCGACCAGATCGCGCCGCTGGATGTGCGCCAGGCGGTGGACCGCGGGGAGACCGCCTTCCTGGACGTCGTGAGGGACCTGGACGCCAAGCTGGACCTGCACGCCCTGACCATCTTCGCCCGCTGGATCACCCCGCCGCTGACCCCCAAGCGCTTCGACACCTGGTTCTATGCGGCGCTCGCGCCGGCCGACCAGCTCGCCGCCTGCGACGGGCGCGAGACGGTGGACGCCGAATGGATCGAGCCCGCCGAAGTGCTGCGCCTGGCGCAAGCCGGCCAGCGCAAGGTGATCTTTCCCACCCGGATGAATGTTCAGCTGCTGGCCGAGGCGACCAACGCCGCCGACTGCGTGGCCCGAGCCCAGGCCCGCACCCTGGTCACCGTCCTGCCGAAGATCGAGGACCGCCCGGAAGGCCGCGTCCTGACCCTGCCGGTCGACGCCGGCTACGGCGTGGTCGCCGAGCCCCTGGCCAATGTGATGTGACTGTCTTCCTTCTCCCGCAAGGGGACCTTTGCGTAATTGCCGGGTCGTGATTCTCTGTGTGAGCAGGGAGGCCGGTGATGGCGGTGAAGCGTACGGGTCA
>JAYVDG010000251.1:0-2170 GCA_043749525.1 Phenylobacterium sp. | reverse complement strand
AGCCCTCGTCGGCGCTCACCACCCAGGGGGTGGGGGCGTAGGGGGCCAGGGCCTCCGACAGCACCACCGGTCCCGCGCCGGGGCCGCCGCCGCCGTGGGGCGTGGAGAAGGTCTTGTGCAGATTGATGTGCATGGCGTCGACGCCCAGGTCGCCCGGCCGCACCCGGCCGACGATGGCGTTGAAGTTGGCGCCGTCGCAGTAGAAGTAGGCCCCGGCCGCATGAGTCAGGCGGGCGATCTCGATGATGTCACGCTCGAACAGGCCGCAGGTGTTGGGGTTGGTGACCATGATCGCCGCCACGTCGGGCGACAGCTTGGCCGCCAGGTCGGCGAGGTCGACGCGCCCGTCGGCGGTCTGGGCGATCTCGGCCACGTCATAGCCCACGAAGGCCGCGGTGGCCGGGTTGGTGCCGTGGGCGGAGGTGGGCACCAGGACGGTGCGGCGATGGCCCTGGCCCTTGGCCTCGTGGGCCGCCTTGATGGACAGCAGGCCGCACAGCTCGCCGTGCGCGCCGGCCTTGGGCGACAGGGCCACGGCAGGCATGCCGGTCAGGGTCTTCAGCCAGTGGGCCAGGCGGTCCATCAGCTCCAGGGCGCCCTGGGTCGTCGACTGCGGCGACATCGGGTGCAGGTCGCCGAATCCGGCCAGGCGGGCCATCTTCTCGTTGAGCCGCGGATTGTGCTTCATCGTGCACGAGCCCAGCGGATAGAGGGCCAGGTCGATGGCGTGGTTCTTCTGGGACAGGCGTACGAAGTGGCGCATGGCCTCGGGCTCCGACAGGCCCGGCAGGCCGATGGGCGCGGTGCGGAAGAGGTCGCCCAGGTCCGAGGCGTCCTGGGACGGCAGATCGAAATCGACGCCGGTCTTGTCCCAGCCGTCCATCTCGAAGATCAGGGCCTCGTCCTGCAGCAGGCCACGGGCGCCGGTGAGCGAGGTGTGGGCGGTCGAGGCGCCGGCAGCCTGGGGCTGGGTCGGGCGACCGATATTGGACATGGCCATCAGGCGGTCCTCCCCTTCAGCGCCTTGGCGAAGGCGGCGATATCATCCCGCGTCGTGGTCTCCGTGGCGGCCACCAGCAGCACGTCGTCCATCCCGGCCTTGGGGTCCAGGCGGCTGAAGGGCACGCCCGCCACCACGTCGTCGGCCAGCAAGGCCTCGACCACGTCGGCGGCCTTGCCGGGCACCCGAACCGCGAACTCGTTGAAGAAACGCGGCGAGAGGATCTCCACCCCGGGCACGGCGGCCAGGGCGTCGCGCAGTTCGCGGGCCCGGCTGTGGTTCAGGGCCGCCAGCTCGCGCAGGCCGCGCTCCCCCAGCAGGGTCATGTGGATGGTGAAGGCGAGCGCGCAGAGGCCCGAGTTGGTGCAGATGTTGGAGGTCGCCTTCTCGCGGCGGATATGCTGCTCGCGGGTCGACAGGGTCAGGACGAAGCCCCGCGCACCGTCGGCGTCCACAGTCTGGCCGCAGAGCCGGCCCGGCATCTGGCGGACGAACTTCTCCCGGGCGGCGAAGAGGCCGACATAGGGGCCGCCATAGTTCAGGCCGACCCCGATGGACTGGCCCTCCCCCACTGCGATGTCCGCGCCCATCTCGCCGGGCGACTTCAGCAGGCCGTAGGAGACCGCCTCGGTGGTCACCACGATCAGCAGGGCGCCGGCGGCATGGGCGGCCTCGGCGATCTTGCTCACATCGGTGACGACGCCGAACACGTTGGGGGTCTGGACCACGACGCAGGCGGTCTCGGCGTCGATGGCCGACAGCACGGCGGCCTCGGCGTCGATGGCCACGGCCTGGCGGGTTATGTCCATGCCCTCGGCATGGGCGATGGTCTGGGTGACCGCCGCGTAGTGCGGATGCAGGCCGCCCGACAGCACCGCCTTCTTCCGGCGCGTGACCCGCTGGGCCATCATCACCGCTTCGGCGCAGGCGGTGGAGCCGTCATACATCGACGCGTTGGCCACCTCCAGGCCGGTCAGGGCCGCCACCTGGGTCTGGAACTCGAACAGGCACTGCAGCGTGCCCTGGGCGATCTCCGGCTGATAGGGGGTGTAGCTGGTCAGGAATTCCGAGCGCTGGATGATGTGGTCCACCGTGGCCGGCACGTGGTGCTTGTAGGCCCCTGCCCCACAGAAGAACGGCCCGGCGCCGGCCGGACGGTTCTTGGCCGCT
>JAYVDG010000250.1:0-2173 GCA_043749525.1 Phenylobacterium sp. | reverse complement strand
TCGCCGTGCCGGTCATGCCCGACAGCTTCGAATAGAGGCGGAAGTAGTTCTGGATGGTGACCGAGGCCAGGGTCTGGTTCTCGGGCTGGACGTGGGCGCCTTCCTTGGCCTCGATGGCCTGGTGGAGGCCCTCGGACAGACGGCGGCCCTGCATCATGCGGCCGGTGAACTCGTCGATCAGGATCACCTCGCCCGAGCGGACGATGTAGTCCTTCTCGCGGGTGTAGAGGACGTTGGCCCGCAGGGCCTGGTTGACGTGGTGGACGATGGAGACGTTGGCCGCGTCATAGAGGCCCGCCGAATCCTCGGCCAGGTGACCGCCGGACATCAGGATGTCCTCGATCTTCTCCGCGCCCCATTCGGTCAGGATGACCTGCTTCTGCTTCTCGTCGTGGTCGAAGGTGGTGGGATCGGTGATCAGATCCTTCACCAGCAGGTCGATGGTTTTGTAGAGCTCGCTGCGGTCGTCGGTGGGGCCCGAGATGATCAGAGGCGTGCGCGCCTCATCGATCAGGATGGAGTCCACCTCATCGACGATCACGAAGTGGTGGCCGCGCTGCACCATCTCGCCTGCGTCATAGACCAGGTTGTCGCGCAGGTAGTCGAAGCCGAACTCGTTGTTGGTGCCGTAGGTGATGTCGGCGTTGTAGGCCGCCTGGCGCTGGCCCTGAGACAGGCCGTGCACGATGTTGCCGCTGGTCAGACCCAGGAAGGTATAGACCTGACCCATCCAGTCGCCGTGCAGTTGGGCGAGGTAGTCGTTGACGGTGATGACGTGGACGCCCTTGCCGGCGAGCGCGTTCAGATAGACCGGCGCCGTCGCGACCAGGGTCTTGCCTTCACCCGTGCGCATCTCGGCGATGCCGCCCTGGTGCAGGACCATGCCCCCCACCAGCTGGACGTCGAAGTGGCGTTGGCCCAGCACCCGGCGGGCGGCCTCGCGCACCACAGCGAAGGCTTCCTCCAGCAGCTGGTCCAGGGTTTCGCCCTTGGCCAGGCGTTCCTTGAACTCGGTCGTCTTAGCGCGTAGCGCCTCGTCGGACAGAGCCTGGATCTGAGGTTCGAGCGCGTTGATCTTCGCGACGCGGGCCGTCATGGCCTTGACCTTGCGGTCGTTGGAAGAGCCGAAGAACCGTTGGAAGAGCATGCGAGGGGGACGTCCGGATGATGCGGGGCGGCGGCGGCGGCACGGGACCCTTCGCCTGCCCGGAAATTCCGCTCTTTTCAGGGCGCGCGAGACTTAAGCAGCGCCCCACCAAGTGTCAACGCGGCTAGGGTGAGGCAGCTTAACGCCCAAGCTCGGGATTCGCCCAAAGAAAAGGCCCTCCCGGTGAGGGGAGGGCCAATCTCGTCGTTCAATTCGAAGTCAGTAGACTTCGAACAGGCCGGCCGCACCCATGCCGCCGCCGATGCACATCGACACGACGGCCCACTTGGCGTTCCGGCGCTTGCCTTCCTGCAGGACGTGGCCGGCCAGACGGGCGCCGGTCATGCCGTAGGGGTGGCCGATGGCGATGGAGCCGCCGTTGACGTTGTACTTCTCGGGATCGATGCCGAGCTTGTCGCGGGAATAGAGGCACTGGGAGGCGAAGGCCTCGTTCAGTTCCCACAGGTCGATGTCGTCGATCTTCAGGCCATGGCGTTCCAGCAGGCGCGGGATCGCGAAGACCGGGCCGATGCCCATTTCGTCGGGTTCGCAGCCGGCGACGGCCCAGCCCTTGAAGGCGCCCATGGGCGACAGGCCGGCCTTTTCGGCGGCCTTGCTATCCATGATCACCACGGCGGCGGCGCCGTCCGACAGCTGGCTGGCGTTGCCGGCGGTGATGAACTTGTTGTCGCCTTCACGGACCGGCTTCAGCTTGGCCAGGCCTTCCAGGGTGGTGTCGGGACGGTTGCATTCGTCCTTGTCGACCACGAAGTCGACGATCGACTCTTCCTTGGTCTCCTTGTTCACGACCTTCATCTTGGTCTTCAGCGGGACAATCTCGTCCTTGAACTTGTTGGCTTGCTGGGCCGCGGCCATGCGGCGCTGCGATTCCAGGCTGTACTCGTCCTGGGCTTCGCGGCTGACCTTGTAGCGCTCGGCCACGATGTCGGCGGTGTCGATCATCGGCATGAAGACGCCGGGATACTGTTGGAACAGGGCCGGGTCATTGTTCTCACGCGAACCGCC
>JAYVDG010000249.1:0-2177 GCA_043749525.1 Phenylobacterium sp. | reverse complement strand
AGGTGTCGGGCGCGATGGGCGCCTCGCCCGCCTGGCCCCGCACCACGGCGGCGGTGAAGACGGCCGGCGCGGCCAGCAGGCGCAGGGCCACAGCCAGGTCGTCGCCGTCCGCCAGCCGGGCGGTCAGGGCCCGCATGGCCTCGATGGGGCTGAGCGCCAGGATCCCAGTGTCCATGGCCGAGACCTCGGCGAACACCTCGGCCCGGGCGGCGGCCAGGGGCCCGGCCAGATCGGCGGGCAGGTGGTCGAAGAAGCCGTCCCAGAGCAGGCGGGTGACCTCCTCGAAGGTGGCGCGTCCGGCCAAGTCGTCCAACGACCGGCCACGGATGATCAGGCGTCCGGCCGCGCCGTCCACGTCGGACATCACGGTGTGGGCGGCGACGACGTCTTCAAGTCCGTCCGACATGGGAGGGCTCCTGTTCAAACTCTTGCTAAGCGCGATATTTGCCGCCAAGCTAAGTGCGTCAATCTTGATCAATATAATCAACATAAGATGCCGCAGACGAAGGCCAACGACTGGATCGGCGCCGACGAGGCCCGCGAACGCCTGGGCGTGCGGCCCCAGACCCTCTACGCCTATGTCAGCCGGGGCCGGGTCCAGACCCGGATCGATCCCGGCGACCCGCGCCGCAGCCTGTACCGGTCGGCGGACATCACCGCGCTGGTTCAGCGCAAGACCCGCAGCCGCAAGGCTTCCGAGGTGGCTGCCGGCGCCATCGCCTGGGGCGAGCCGGTGCTGGTCTCGGCCATCACCACCATTTCCCAAGGCCGACTTTTCTATCGCGGACGCGACGCCGTCGAGCTGGCCGAGACCGAGACGTTGGAGTCCGTCGCCCGCCTGCTGCGCGGCGGCCACGGCGCGGCCCTGAAGCGCACCGACCGGCCGCAGCCGCCGGAGGGCGCCGACATGACCGCCCGGGCCTTCCTGGCGCTGGCCGCCCGGGCTGGCGTTGATGCGCCGGCCCTGGGCCGCCATCCCCTGGCCCTCGCCGTCGAGGCCGCCACCCTGCTGGACGTGCTCACCGACGCCATCGCCGGCGAGGTGGGCGGCGGGGCGATCCACAACCGCCTGGCCTTCGCCTGGGGGCTCGGCCCCGGCGGTCCGGGAGCCGACCTGGTGCGCCGGGTGCTGGTGCTGCTGGCCGACCACGAGCTCAACCCCTCGGCCTTCGCCGCCCGGGTGGCCGCCTCGACCGGGGCGTCGCTGGCCGCCGCGGCCTTGGCCGGGCTTTCGACGCTGTCAGGCCCGCGCCACGGCGGAGCCCCCGCCGCCATCCGGGGCTTCGCGGCCGAGGCCGCCCAGGGCGGTGCGCGGGCGGTGGTCGCCTCACGCCTGGCGGAGGACCGCCTGCTGCCGGGCTTCGGCCACCAGCTCTATCCCGACAAGGATCCCCGCGCGGCGGCCCTGCTGGACCGCTTCAAGCTGACCCCGGAGATGGCCAGCCTGCGCGCGGCGGTGGAGGACATCACCGGCCTGCCGCCCAATATCGACTTTGCTTTGGTGGGGATGTCCGACGCTCTGAAGCTCCCCCGCGACGCCCCCTTCGCCCTCTTCGCCACCGCCCGCTGCGCCGGTTGGATCGCCCACGCCATCGAACAGGGCCAGACAGGAGGGCTGATTAGGCCAAGGGCAAGGTATGTGGGGGTGGAGGTGGCGTAGACGTTCTGCTGCGCCGCAGAGGCGTCGGCTCAGATTAGATCGTTCACGAACCTCACGAACAAACAAGATGTGTCACCCCAGCTGCAGCGAAGCGGAGAGCCGGGATGACTCTGAGAGGGTGACGCTACCCGTTCGTGACGTTCGTGAGGTTCGTGGTCCCTCTTAGAGAACTCTCAGCCCAACAGAGCTACGCCCGGTGATGCACCGCTTCTTCCTCGGCCAGCGGCTTGTCGAGGCGGTGGACCATCTCCTTGGGCACCACCTGCCAGAACTTGTCGAGGAGCCGGTCCCAGTCGCGGAGAACCCCGGCGGCGAACACCGACCCGGTCTCCCGCGCATGCTCCTCCACCAAGCCGCGAAGTTCGGCCTCCCAGGCCCGCGTCCCGATCCGCTGCACCACCACGCTGTCGGTGTTCAGGTGGGTCAGGAAGCGGTCGTGCAGGTCCAGCACATAGGCCATGCCCCCGGTCATGCCGGCGGCGAAGTTGAAGCCCACCGGCCCCAGGATCACCGCCCG
>JAYVDG010000248.1:0-6228 GCA_043749525.1 Phenylobacterium sp. | reverse complement strand
ACAAAGACACGCTGCGCAAATGGCTGAGATGCGGAATGCCGTTCATTACCGTTTCGAGCGGGACCGTGACCTGCTGCTCTACTTCCTCGGCAGCGCGGTGAGCGCCGAGCAGAGGGATTGGCTGTGAGTGTCCGCTGCAGCGGACAGTTGCATCTTGATGTCGCAGGCTTGCTCCACTATTATCCTCACAGGATAAGATAAGATGGAGTCATCGCCGAAAGACGAACTCGCCTATCTTCTCGACTTCGATGGCGCCCGCTACTTCTTCGACGAGGGGTATTGGGTGAAGATCGAAGTGAAGCGCACGACGCCCACGCAGCAGCGGCCGCATGGGCTCTCCTACAGCCTGACCCTCCACGATCCGGACGGCAAGCGGCTGCTGGGGTTCGACAACGCCCACGCCGTGCCGCCCCTGGGCGGCCGGTACAAGGCCAAGCCGAAGGCGCACGATCACTGGCATCGGACCGAGACGGACAAGGGTCGGCCCTATGTGTTCCGGTCCGCCGTGCAGCTGGTCCAGGACTTCCTGGACGAGGTGGATCGGGTCCTAGGAGAGCGCGGCGTCTCAGCGGTGATGATCGGCGAGAAGGATCTGACCGATGACGACGGCAAGGCCGAAGGTGCAAAGCTGGGCGGGGTTCAAGAATGACCTGCTGGCCGCAGCCAAGGGCGACTCGGCCCCGGCCGGCGCCGGTGGCTTAGTCGTGGAAAGCGCCGAGGCCCTGATGCGCTTGCTGACACCGGAAAACCGCGAGCTTCTGCGGATCATCCGTGATGAAAAGCCGCAATCTGTCGCGGCCTTGGCGCGGCTGACTCATCGGGCTGAGCCGAACCTGGCTCGCACCCTTGGCAAGTTGGAAGCCGCCGGCCTCGTGGCCTTCCGCCAGGACGGCAAGCGCCGGGCGCCGATCTCCCTGGCGCGGCGGTTCTCGGTGCATGTCGATCCGTTCAGCGCGAACGACCGAATCGAGGTCGCCTAGACCCCGGCCATGAAGCCCGTCGCGCCCGAGATCACCGCCGACTGGCGCAGCTTTGAGCAAGCGGTCACCGCCTTCCACCAGGCGCTCGATCCCAACGCCAAGATCATCCACGACTATCGCACACCCGACGGCCAGACTGGCCTGCCACGGCAGCGAGACGTTTGGATCGAGATGCCTGTCTTCGGCGGGCTGTCAGTCCTCAAGGTGCTGATCAGCTGCAAGCGCAAGAAGTCCCGGATGAGCCAGCAGGACATCGACCACTTCTCGGGCGAGTTGATCCATTCCGGCGCGCACATGGGCTTGCTCTACGCCCATGGCGGCTTCACCAAGCCGGCCCTGATCAAGGCGAAGGCCCTGGGGATCTCCTGCTGCAGCCTCTACGAGAACCGGCCGGCCGACATGCCGGAGGTCCTGCGGTTCGACGCCTACTGTTTCCGCGAACGGTGCCGGATCGACGCCCTGGGCCTCACTGTGGCCAAGCTAGGCGTGTTGCTGGACGCGCCTCTGGCGAGCGAGGGCGGCCGGACCGTGCTGGCGCGCCTGGTCGCCGACTACGACGTCGAGCGCGAGGCGACGATGGCGGTGGCCACCGAGACCTTGAGACCCCACCCTGGCCCCGGCTGGAACCTGATTGAGGCCGACGAGATCGACACGACCCGGGCCCGCGTCCTGATCTACTCCCATGGCGGCGAGTTCGCCTCCGGGCCACGTGCCTGGGTGGCGGAGAACGCGGCGGCCTAGCCGACCATCGGCAAGGCCGTAAGGCCACAGGTCCCGAAAAAATCGGCGCGAGCGCTGGCGGCGTCAGCCTTAGATCGCCATCTCTTGAGGGGCTACAAGCTTGGCTTGGCCGCACCGGCCGCTCGACGAACCCTGGCCGGAGTGGCGATGAAGGAAATTCCCTCATGAAGATGTTGACCACAGGCATGCAGGGCGTAGCGCACCTGGCGATCGAGCAGGTCAACCTGCAGGCCACGTTGGGCGGCTACGAGTTGGCGTTCTCCGTCCAGGGTCAGACGGTGACGCCTGACCCCAAGTACTGGACCTTGACCTATGGCGCCGAGGTCCAGGTCGGCGCCATAGGTCAACTGCAGCGGCTGGGCGTGGCGCGTCCGGATTCGCCGCTGAGAATCCGCACCGCGCCCACCGCGGTCCACGTCGCCTTGGAATTCCGACTCCCGATCATGTCACATCAGCTGTCGATCATCGAGGGTCTGCGGGAGAATGGGAATCTCGAGTTCAAGCTCGTCATCTCAGGCGAAGGCGGGCCGCTCGATCACCCGGATCGTGTCGAGCGCCTACACGACGACTTCTGGAAGGAGGTGGGACGCTCGGACTGGATCGCTCAGTTGGCGACCGCAAAGTTCACGGACATCCTCCTCCTAGAAACCCCGATGCCTTTCGTGGACCCGCCGGAAGGGGCCCGCGACATGATGGAGGCGCTCCGGCGCGCGCAGGCCCTCTTCCACGAAGGCCGCTTTCCCGAGAGCATCTCAGCCTGCCGGACCGCAATGGCGGCTCTGGCGACGAGGGAGGACCGTGGCGGCGACTGGTCGACCGGCGCCCTCGACGCGTTCAAATCAGCCCGGAAGGACATGTCCAAGGAACAGCGCGAGCTGGCGCTTGAGGCGGCCTTGCTGCACTTCGCGCACCTCGGCGCCCATCCCGACGAGGTGCAGATCGACCGTCGTGACGCGAAGCTGGCGATCGCTCTGACGGCCAGCGTCCTCGCCTTCCGTGCGGCGTGAAAGGCCACGAGGAGGAGCCCATGACCCACGACTATCTCTCGACGCGGCTGAACGTGGTTCAAGTCCCGCCCGAGGAGCTGAACGCCAAGCTGGCAGCGCTCGCAGAGGCGTTTGATGAGGCGTGGCTGGCGTCGGAAGGCGATCACCCGCTGCAGGTCCGTTGGCGGCGCAACGACGTCCTGTCGACCAACGAACTGCTGACCTTCGGCGACGCCGTGGAGCGCCTGGGCGAGGAGGACGCGGGCTGGCTCGCGGACCAGGTGAACAAGATCAAGACGGGCGACGCCGGCCAGTGCGCCGGCGCCGTCTTCGAAATCTTCGCCCTGAACTTCTTCGCGCGGGAAGCCTGCCAAGTGATCCCAGCCACAGACTCCATGCCAGGGTTCGACGGGACGGTGCTGATGAAGGACGGGGCGCGGATTCTGGTCTCAGTGAAGAACCACGGCCTCTCGGCGCGCGAGCAGGCGTTCCTGGCGAACGCCCGCGCTTTCGACGAAGGGTTTAAGGCCGAACTCGTGTCGCGCCGCCTGCGGGACGTCGACCTCAATGTCCTCGCCTCAAAGCATCTGGCCGACGCGGACTTCGCCCAGCTCAGGACCGACCTCGCCGCTTGTCTGGACGAGTTGCCGGCCGGCGCAGGGTATGCTGTGCCGTCTTCAGCAGCGGTCCGAAAATCGATCGTATGCGTCCAGGCGGCGAACGAGGAGTTCGATTTCGCCGCGGTAGATTTCAGCCTTCAGGAACGCCAACTCCGCTTCACGAGCGTGATCGGTGACATCAATATACCAAGCGCGAGGCGACCCGGTCCCCTCCCCGTTCCACCGATAGCCGCGCGCTTTGAGGAGGTCCTTTAGATCGAACGGTGAGTTCTCCGCCCACACCCGCCACGTCGGCTGCCGAGCCCGCTCCAGCAGCTGGGCCAGGGCGAGCCTCCCGCTCCGGGGCAATGGCGTTCCGAGAAGTGCGACGGCGGCCAAGCAATCGTTCGTCGCCCTGTGCCGGTCGTAGAAAAAACCCGCCCGGGCCGCGAGATAGGCCAGCTTCGTCCCCTCGTGGCCTTCCTCGGCCCAGTCCACCTGGCTCATTGAACAGGCCCAGGCCTTGGTGGTGAAGATCTGGCTGAACCGCTCCAGAAACCGACGGTCGAAGGCGGCATTGTGGGCGATGACCAGCGCCGCGCCGGCGGCGAACGAACCGACGGCGGCAGGATCAATGGAATGCCCGGCGACCATCTCGTCTGTGATGCCGGTGATGCTGGTGATCTCGGCGGAGATCGGCTCCGCCGGTTGCCGCAGACCGTGGAACGCCTCGCCAACCGCGTAGATTTTGCCATCCAGACCGTAGGTGAACGGCACCATGGCCAGCTCGATGATCTCGTGGCGGGCGGCGTCCAAGCCGGTCGTCTCCACATCAACCACCAAGCCCTGGCGAACCTTCAACCCAGCAGGCGGTGCGACAGCGACGTGCGGCGCCAGGCGCTGCAGCACCCGGTAGGTTCCGCTGGCCTCCAGCGTCCGCGCCATGGCTTCAAAATCGTCCACCCGGTCGTCAGGTCCCAATTTGCAATCGATCATGCGCTCAACCGCGACTCATCCAGCACCGACAACTCGTCGGCGATCCTAGCCTCGCCGCCGGCGAAGTTGGAGAGGGTGACGCCCACCAGGCGGATCCCCTTCGGCGGCGGATAGACCGACCGGATCAGCACCAGGCTCGCCTCGTGCAGCACGGCCCGGCTATCGACCGGCGCGCCGAGCGACCGACTTCGGCTCGACTGGTGGAAGTCCGCCCATTTGATCTTCACCGTCACGGTCCGACCACGCCCGCCGGTCTTCTCGCACCAGGCCCAGACGTCGTCCGCCATGGCGAGCACGCCGGCCTCGATCGCGTCAGGCTCAATCAGGTCCGTCGCAAAGGTGGTCTCCGACCCGGACGACTTGCGCTCGCGACCCGGCCGCACCGGTCGATCATCCCGGCCCCGAGCGATGTCGAAGTACCACGGCCCGGACTTGCCGAAGTGGGCCTGTAGAAAGGCCAGCGACTGTCGCTTCATGTCGGCGCCAGTCTGGATGCCAAGCTTGTGCATCTTTGCCGCCGTCACCGGGCCGACGCCATAGAACTTGGTCACGGGCAGCGCCTCTACGAAGGCCTCGCCCCGCTCCGGCGGCACAACATACTGCCCATTCGGCTTGCGGAAGTCTGATGCCAGCTTGGCGATGAACTTGTTGTATGAGATGCCGGCTGATGCGGTCAGGCCCGTTTCCTCCAGAATCCGCGCCCTGATTTCCTTGGCCGTCGCCGAGGCCGTCGGGATCCCTCGCAGATTATCGGTCACGTCGAGATAGGCCTCGTCCAGCGACAGCGGCTCGATCAGCGGCGTGTAGTCAGCGAAGATCGCGTGGATCTGGCGCGACACGGCCCTGTAAACCTCGAACCGCGGCGGCCTGAAAA
Source organism: Phenylobacterium sp. (assembly GCA_043749525.1). Lineage (GTDB taxonomy): Bacteria > Pseudomonadota > Alphaproteobacteria > Caulobacterales > Caulobacteraceae > Phenylobacterium. Next base: position 1,052 of record JAYVDG010000248.1, on the reverse strand, counting down.
TCAGCTCGGGGCATTTGCGCATCGCCGTGGTCGACGGCAACGCCGAGCGAACCCCGAACTGCCGCGCCTCATAGCTGGCGGCCGCCACCACACCACGTTTCTCAGCATAGCCGACGGCGACCGGCCTGCCCTTCAAGCTCGGATCATCGCGCTGTTCGACCGACGCATAGAAGGCGTCCATGTCGACATGGATGATCTTGCGGACGGGCTCGCCGGTCATGAGTCACACCTAACACGTCACGGAACAAAACAAGAAACATCGCTCGACGTGGCGCCACGCAGGCGCCAACGTGGCTCGATGAATTCCGATTCGAAGACCGCCACCGTCCGCAGCCTGGACCGGATCAACCTGCGCTTGGCCGCCGAGGCTTTCAGCGACATCGACGCCGCCTGCGCCGCGCGGCCGGGCAATGTCTCGCGCAACACCTGGATCGCCGAGGCGGTGCAGGAAAAGCTGGCGCGGGAGCCGGTCTCGGCAACGCCGGCTAGCGAGCGCCGCGCCCATGGGTAGCTTCTACGAGTTTTTCGCCGGCGGCGGCATGGCCCGCCAAGGCCTGGGTCCCGACTGGACCTGCCTGTTCGCCAACGACTTCGACTTCAAGAAGGGCCTGACCTACCAGGCCAACTTCGGCGCCGCCGAGCTGAAGGTCGCCGACATCCGCGCCCTCACCCCGGCCGACTTGCCGGGCACGGCCGACCTGATGTGGGGATCGTTCCCCTGCCAGGATCTCTCCCTCGCCGGGGTCGGCGCCGGCCTCAAGGGCGAACGCTCCGGGTCCTTCTATCCGTTCTGGGATGTGGTCCGGGCTCTGAAGGCCGAAGGCCGGGGGCCCAAGCTGATCGCCATGGAGAACGTCTGCGGCACCCTCACCTCGCATAGCGGCAAGGACTTCGAAGCCATCTGCCGGACATTCGCCGAGGCGGGTTATCGCTGCGGCGCCCTGGTCATCAACGCCGACCTGTTCGTGCCCCAGTCACGGCCCCGGCTGTTCGTCATCGGCGTGCGCGCCGACGTCGCCATCGATCCGGCCCTGCTGTCGCCCGAACCGCTG
>JAYVDG010000247.1:0-6243 GCA_043749525.1 Phenylobacterium sp. | reverse complement strand
AACGTTTCTTCCGCTTCAGCGCCACATAGAGCGCGCCCTCGCCGCCGTGGTTGCGGTGAGCTTCGGAGATGCCCGCCACCACCTCTCGCAGGGCGGGCGCCGACAGCCATTCCGGGGTCATCTTGCGCAGCACCCCGCCGCCCCGCGCGCCCTTGCCGGTGATCACCAGCACCGCGCGGTCGCCGCGGTTCCAGGCGCCGACGACAAATCCCTCCAGCGCGGATTTGGCCTGCATCTGGTCCATCCCGTGCAGGTCGATGCGGCCGCCGATCTCCTCGCGCGCCTTGGCGATGCGGTGCTTGCGGCCCGGCTCGATCTCGTCCGGACCCAGCCAGGGATGCGGCGGGCGCTTGGGGGCCACCTTCTCCGGAATGGGAATGCTGGCGGCGGGCGCATTGTGGTCGATCTGGGCGGCGAGCGCGTCGCATTCGGCCTTGGAGACCGTGCGGCCCGGCATGGGATGGACGGTGGCCGCCACCATGGACCAGAGCCGTTGCTCCTCGGGCAGGATCGGCCGTTTCACCGCCCGGGACCAACCCGGGGAACCAGGCGGTGCATCCGCAGGGTATGGCGCACGCGGCCGGCCTCGGTTCCGGCCCGCTGGCCCTGCCCCAGATAGAGGTCGGCGCGGACCTCACCCTTGATGGCCCCGCCCACGTCCAGAGCCGTCACCAGCCGGCGGTAGGTGGGGAAGGCGCCGTTGAGGATGGGGGCGACCCCATCGATCCAGAAAAGCTCGCCGGTGGCGTGCCGGGATGGGTCCACCGCGATCGCCCGGCCGGACGGCAAGGGGATGCCCGCAGACCCGGTCGGCGGACGGCCGTCGTCGGGCGCCAGGGTGAAGAAGACGTAGCGTGGGTTCAGCCGCATGACCGCGTCGGCCTGCGGTCCCCGATGGTCGGCCAGCCATTGTCGAATGGCTTCGCCCGAGGTGTTGTTGGCCGCCAGTAGACCCTTGTCGCGCATGGGATTGGCGATGCCGGCGAAGGTCCGGCCATTGGTGGCCGAGAACAGCACCTTCACCCGCTTGCCGTCCGGATAGGTGATCACCCCCGAGCCCTGGACCTGCAGGAAGAACAGCTCCTCGGGCCGCATCCAGGCCAGCACCTGGGCCGGGGCGGTGGTTTCGATGGCGGTGCGGTCGGGATAGGGGCCGAGCTTGCCGTCGGGTCCCCGCTGCTGGGCGTCGCGGCCGCCCTGGCCGCTGGCCACAAGGTCGGCGGGCTTGGGACGGACCGGCGCGGAGAATTCGGCGTCGGGCCGGGCGCGCGCCTCATACTCTGGGGCGTAGTAGGCGGTCAGGATCCCCTCCCCGGGCAGGGCCTCGGGGCGGAAATTGTCCTCGAAGAAGGCGCGGGCCTCAGGTCCGGGAAGCAGGGGCCGCGACCGCGCCCGGCGGCAGACCTCGCCCATGGCCGCGTCGCGGGCCGCGCCACAGGTGGACCGATAGGCTTCGAAGGCGGCGGCATGATCCTCGGCGGCCCAGCCCGGCAGGTCGCTGAACTGTTCCAGGATGGGGGCCGGCGCGGGGGTCGGCCGCGGGGCCGGATAGGGGCTGGGTCCCGGCTTGGCGGTGGCGCAGGCGGCGAGCGTCAGGGCGCAGGCTGTGGCCAGGAGGATTTTCAACGGGGCCACGAGCGGGGACTCCAGGCTGGACCGGCCGGAGCCGGGGTGAGCGGGTGGTCCTACGCCTCGGCGGCGTCGACGCGGACGAGGATCCAGTTGGGGTCGCGGCTCTTAAGATTACGTTCGAAGGTCCACAGTTCGGCGGTGCGGCGGTCATCGACCCCCTCGCCCTCGGGGCCCTTGGTGCGGCTGCGGAACTCGGCCAGGAACCGGACGGTGACCTGGGCGGTGTCGCCGGTCACGTCGGCCTTCTCCAGGTCGGCGCGGGGCGGATGGGAAAACTCCACCACCTCGGTGCGGCCTTCGGTCTCACGCCGGGCGATCTCGGCGTCGAAGCTGGCCAGGATGCCAGGCGCCAGGAGGTTGCGCAGAGTGTCGCGGTCGCCGGCGGCGAAGGCGGTGACCACCATCTCGTAGGCGCTCTTGGCGCCGCCGAGGAAGCGGGGAAGATCGAAACTGCTGTCGCGGGCGCGCACGGCGGCCAGGCCCGAGAGAGCCACGCCCTCGGCGGCCTCGGCGGCCTGGGGCTCTTCGCCCTCCATCCGCGCGGGTTTGACGGTGGCCAGGGCTGGATCCCCCGCATTGTCCTCCGGCTGACGGCCAACCCTGCGGCCCAGCACCGAATAGAGCTGGAACAGCACGACGACCGCGAGGCCTGCAAAGATGATCAGCTCTAAGATCGGCAAAACACTATCGCTTCGTTGGAGACGGGGGGTGGAGCCTAATATAGGACGTTGCAACGCCCCCGTCAGGGCGACGTTGCATCGGCGAAAGTCGCATGATAGCAGCGCCGGTCCCAAACAGGGCGTGAATGGACGTCCTTAGAGCACGGAATCTTCGCCACCATGAGCGACACTGACGCGGCCGGCCAGGAAAACGGCGCCGATATCGGCCTGCCCGAGCCCGGAATCCGGATTCTCGCCCAATTCATCCGCGATCTCAGCTTCGAGAACCCGCGAGCCCCCGACAGCCTGCGTGCCGGCGCAACCCAGCCCTCCATCGACATGGGCGTGGAAATGAACGCCCGGGGCCGTGATGACGGCTTCTTCGAGGTGGACCTGAAGCTTTCGGCTCGCGCCACCCGCGAGGACGGCCCGGTCTTCCACGTCGAGCTCCTGTACGGCGGCGTCTTCGAGATTTCCGGCGTCCCCACCGAGGAGCTGGAAGCGGTGCTGCTGGTGGAGTGCCCGCGGTTCCTGTTCCCCTTCGCCCGCCGGGTGATCGCCGACGTGACGTCGGACGGCGGCTTCCCGCCCTTCCTGCTTGACCCCATCGACTTCGCCGGGGTCTACGCCGCCCGCAAGGCCCAGGCCGACGGCGCGACCCAGGTCGGCAACGCCTGATCCAGCGTCCTTCTCCCCTTGCGGGAGAAGGTGGCAGCTCGGAGAGCGGTCGGATGAGGGGTCGCGCTCCCCCACCGCTTTGACCGTCATCCTCGGGCTTGTCCCGAGGATCCATCAACACCGTGGCGGATCGCCCTCTGCGGCGACGTTCGCGCTTTCCGCCGACAGGCGGAGATCATGGATCCTCGGGACAAGCCCGAGGATGACGATGGTTATTTGAAGAGGTCTATCGACCCCTCATCCGCAGGGCCACCTTCTCCCGCAAGGGGAGAAGGATCACGAATCTACAGCCCGAACCGCACCCAGAGCTCGTCGTTCTTCAGGACGTCGCGGATGAAGGCGGCGTGGATCTCACGCTCCGCCTCGGTGGAGCGTGACGCCAGCGGCCGCGGCCGCGCGCCATAGGTCGAGGGGTTGGCCGCCGCATAGGCGGCGGTGTCCATGGCCTGGGTGGTGAGCTCGAGGCTGCGCTCGCGGCCGCCCTTCAGCTCCAGATAGACCGCGGCCAGCAGCCGGGCGTCGATCAGCGCGCCGTGCTTTTCCCGCTCCGACAGCGAAATCTTGAAGCGCTTGCAGAGCGCGTCCAGCGAGTTGGCCATGCCCGGGAAACGCTTGCGGGCCAGGGCCAGGGTGTCGATCCAGCGCGGCTCCTCAACGATCTGCAGGCCGCAGACCCCCAGCTCGTGATTGATGAAGGCGCGGTCGAAGGTGGCGTTGTGGGCGATCAGCGGCGCGTCGCCGACGAAGTCCAGGAAGGCCTGGCTGACCTCGGGATGGGCGAACTTCGGCTTGCCGCACAGGAAGGCGCTCGACAGGCCGTGCACCCGCTCGGCGTCCGGCGGCATGTCGCGCTCGGGGTCGATATAGACGTGGAAATGCCGGCCCGTGGGCAGGAAGTCGTCGATCTCCAGGCAGGCGATTTCCACCAGCCGGTGGCCGAGGTGCGGCTCGAAGCCTGTCGTCTCGGTGTCCATGACGATTTCGCGGGCCATGGCCCTAGATGCCGCGCTTCGAGTCTGGATTCAACCAGCCCTCAAGTCGCAGGGGTGGCTTTCTGGGGACGACGTTCCGGATCGCGCAGCACTGCGATGATCTCATGGACCTGGGCCCGGGCGTGATCCAGGCCGTGGCCTGTCTCGACGACGAAATGGGCAAGCTTGCGCTTTTCGCTGTCGTGCAGCTGGCGTTTGAGGATGTCGTCCAGGCGTTCGGCGGTCCAGCCGGGGCGGGCCAGGACCCGTTGGCGCTGCTGGTCTTCCGGGGCCGAGGCCACCACCACGGCGTCCATGTTGAGATGGCCCTTGGTCTCGAACAGGAGGGGGATGTCCATCACCACCATGTCGGCCTCTGCGGCCTGGGCGCGGGCGAAGAAGGCCATGCGGTCGGCGCCCATCAGCGGGTGGACCACCGAATTCAGCTTGGCCATGGCCGCGTCGTCCCCCAGCACCCGCTGGCGCAAGGCCTCGCGGTCGATGGCGCCGTCCCTGGTGACCCCCGGAAACGCTGTTTCCAGCGGTTCGACGGCCGCGCCACCCTTCAGATAGAGGTCGGCCACCACGGCGTCGGCGTCATAGACCGGCACGCCAGCCTCGCGGAACATGGTCGCGGTGGTGGATTTCCCCATCCCGATGGAGCCGGTCAGGCCGATCATCAGCATTGTTTCTAAAGTCCCAGGGCGTGCTTGGCGAGGGTTCGGACATCGAAGCTGTCAGGCGGCGTCTGGCCGAAGAAGGCGCGGAAGGCCGGTATGGCCTGGCCGATCAGCATTTCCAGGCCGTCCACGGTATGGCGGCCCAGGGCTTGGGCTTCGGCCAGGAACGGGGTGAGGAGCGGCTTGTAGACCATGTCCATCACCACAGCCGTCGTGGGCGTCGCGGCGATCGGCACGTCGAGGCTGCAGGTTCCCGACAGCCCCGCCGAGGTGGCGTTGATCAGGGCGCCGACACCGGCGAAGGCAAGCCCCGCCTGGTCTAAGCCATAGGCGCGCACGATGGGCCCCAGATCGGCGGCGATCTCTTCAGCCCGCGCCACGGTCCTGTTGATGATGCGGATGTCGGTCGCGCCAGCGCTGAGGAAGGCCGCGGCCGCCCCGCGCGCGCCGCCGCCGGCCCCCAGTATGGCCACCGGCGCGGCGGCCGGCTCGAAGCCCGGCGCCTGGACCGCGAAGGCGGCCAGCAGGCCCAGGCCGTCGGTATTGTCGGCGAAGATGGTCCCCTCCGGCCCGAACACCAGGACGTTGGCCGCCTGGGCCAGGCGCGCCCGCGCGCTGACCTCGTCGGCAAGGGTCAGGGCCACGGTCTTGAAGGGCACGGTGATGTTCAGGCCCGACAGCGAGCCGCCGCGCAGGCCATTGATGAAGCTCTCGAAGTTCTCCGGGAAGACGTTGAAGGGCACATAGACCCCGTCGATCCCGGCCGCCGCCAGCCAGGCGTTGTGCAGGGTCGGGCTCAGCGTATGGGACACGGGGTGGCCCACCACGCCCGCCACCCTGGTGGCCCCGGTAATCCTGGTCATACCGCCAGCGCCCCGTGTTTCCGCAATAGATCCAGCAGGCCCAGGAGCGGCAGGCCCAGGATGGCGAAATAGTCGCCCTCGATCTTGGAGAACAGCTGGGAGCCAGGGCCTTCCAGCCGATAGCAGCCCACCGAACCCAAGGCGTCTTCGCCCTCGTTCGCCAGGTAATCCGCGAGGAAATCATCGGAAAAGTCGCGCATGGTGAGCGTGCAGGTGGCCACCTCGCGCCAGATCGGCTGGCCGTCCTTGGCGACGACCACCGCCGAATGGAGTTTGTGGGGCTTGCCGCGCAGCAGCTTCAGCCGGTCGCGCGCCGCCTCGACGGTTTCAGCCTTGTCGTAGAGCCCGCCCTCGAACTCCAGGGTCTGGTCCGCGCCGATCACGAAGCCCGGCCGGCCGCGCGAAATCTTCACCGCCTTCAGTTCGGCCAGCGCATCGGCGACGTCGCGGGGCGTGCCGCCCTGCGCCAGCAGCGCCGTCTTCACCGCATCCTCGTCGACGCCCGAGACGTGGATCTCGAAGGGCACGCCCGCCCCCGTCAGAACGGCGGTTCGCGCGGCGCTCTTCGACGCCAGGATGATGGCCTCGCTCATCCCAGCACCTCGATCTGGCCGTGGCCGCCGTTCAGCAGGTTCAGTACGGCCGCGGCCGTCTCCTCGACGCTGCGGCGGGTGACGTCGATCACCGGCCACTCCATCCGCTCATAGAGCCTGCGCGCCAGGACCGTCTCCTCGCGGACCGCCTCGATGTCGATATAGGT
>JAYVDG010000246.1:0-2187 GCA_043749525.1 Phenylobacterium sp. | reverse complement strand
TTCGGCGGGCGGGTTCAGCGGTCATGAGCGGGCTCCATCGGGATCGGCGGGCCTTGCGTCGCCCTGCCCTGGCTCTAACCTCTAAACGCAGTCTGGCCCGCCCGCGCCGGACACGGTGAGAGGTTTGTCTGGTTTCCGGACACCGCGCGCGCATTGTCCGGGCCGGAGGTGATCTTGGTGGATCTCGCAGACAGCCGGCCGGTCCAGCGCACCAAGGCCGCCCTCTTCGACGCCTTCGTCGAACTGGTGCTGGAGCGCCGCTACGACCAGCTCAAGGTGGCCGACATCATCGCTCGCGCCGGGGTGGGGCGCTCGACCTTCTACGAGCACTATGAGGGCAAGGACGAACTGCTGAAGGCCGGCCTGTCGTCGCCCTTCGGGGTGCTGGCAGACATGCTCGCGCCGCAGCACGACGACGCGCGCCTGCTGGCGGTGGTGGAGCACTTCTGGGAGAACCGGCGCGTGGGCAACGTCCTGTTCGCCGGCCCGACCCGGCCTCTGCTGGCCAAGACCCTGGCGGGTCTCATCGAGGCGCGGCTGCGGAAGCGGCCTGAGGTCCAGAACCCCGCCCTGCTGGCGGCGCAACTGGCTGGGGGACAGATGGGGCTGCTGAGCACCTGGCTGGCGGGCGCCGCGCCAGCCAGCCCGCAAGCGGTCGCCGACATGCTCTACGCCGCGGCCCAAGCCTTGGCGACGTAGGCCTACTGCCGCGCCATCTCCGCCTCGCCCAGCAGCTCGCCGTCCAGGGCCTGGTCGGCGTCCATGGTGACGATCACCCGTCGCAGCTTGCCCGTGAAGGTGAAGGGCGCAGCGTAGGGGGCCACGGGGCTGCCCCGGTCGCGACCGATATCCAGGCCCGACCAGGAGATGAAGGTGGCGAAGCCGATATGGGTCTTCACCTCGCCCACCACCTGGCCATCGACGGCCAGGGTGAAGGTGCGCCCGTCGGAACCCTGGCGGCAGCGCAGGGCCAGCTTGTGCAGGCCCGGCGGGATAGGCTCGGCCGAACTGACGGTGGCCAGGGCGCCGCCGACATTCAGGGTGTGATGCAGCCGCCCGCCCTGGACATAGAAGCTGTAGCCGCAGGTGGCGTCGCCGTGGGAGAGCAGCACGCCCTCCGCGCCAGCGGCCGGAATGATCGCCTCGGCCTCGATGATGTAGGAGCGGCTGCGCACGTCGGGCGCCACGTCCGCGGGCAGATGCCCCATGCCGGGGTGGAAGACGAAGCGCTTGCGCGCGCCGTGATAGCGCAGGGCGTTCTCGGCGAAGCGCGGGCCGAAGCGGTCGTCCAGGGGCAGGACCTTGTAGGTCTGCGCCGCCTTCCACCAGTCAGCAACCAGGGCGGCCAGCCTTTCCGGCTCGGCGACGGCGAGGTCGTTGGTCTCCGAGAAGTCGGCGTCGAGGTGGTAGAGCTCCCAAACATCGGTGTCGAAGGGCGTGCCCGGCGGGTGGAAGGCGACGGCCTTCCAGCCCTCCTTCCAGAGGCCGCGATGACCGAACATCTCGAAGTGCTGGGACTTGCTCTTGCTGGGGACGGTGGGGTCCTTCAGCGAGGCGGCGAAGCTGACGCCTTCCAGGGGCATCTGCGGGACACCGGCGATCACCTGCGGCGGTTCGATCCCCAGGATGTCCAGCAGGGTGGGGGTGAAGTCGCTGACGTGGGCGAACTGGGTGCGCAGCTCGCCGCGCGCGGCCAGGCCGTTCTTCCAGGAGATCACCAGGGGATCGCGGATGCCGCCGCCGTGGGTGTTCTGCTTGTAGCGGCGCAGCGGCGTGTTGGAGGCCATCGCCCAGCCCTGCGGGAAGTTGGAATGGCTGTCGGGACCGCCGATGTCGTCCAGCCGGGCCAGCTTCTCGGCCATGGGCTCGAACTTCAGATTGTAGGGGCCCATGGCGTTGACCATGCCCAGGGGGCCGCCCTCCTGGCTGGCGCCGTTGTCGGACATGACGACGATCAGAGTGTCGTCCTTGATCCCCGCCTCTTCCAGGAACGCCACCAGCCGAGCGAGGTGCTGATCGGCGTGATCGAGCATGCCGGCGAACGCGCTCTGCAGGCGGGTGAAGACCCGCTTGTCCTCGGGCAGGCAATCGTCCCAGGCGCGGATGCCGTCGTTGCGGTCGGGCATGACGGTGTCAGCCGGCACGATGCCCATGGCCTTCTGGCGGGTCAGGCGCTGTTCACGCTCC
>JAYVDG010000245.1:0-6251 GCA_043749525.1 Phenylobacterium sp. | reverse complement strand
GTGGCCATCCGCGCGTCCAATGCGCCGGTCTCGGTCGCCGCCTCGACCTCTTCGGTGATCACCTCGAACCGGGTCAGGATGGCTTGGCCGAAGGTGTGGGTGATCGCCACATCGGCGGCGTCGCGGCCGCGGGCGACCACGATGCGGCCGATCCGGGGGAAATTGTGCCGGGCGTCGAAGGTGTGCCATTCCCCCTCGAGGAACACTTCGAACCAGGCGCTGAAGTCCATCGGCGCGTCGACCTTCGGCACGCCGATGTCGCCGAGATAGCCCGTGCAGTAGCGGGCCGGGATGTTCATGGCGCGGCACAGGGTGATCGCCAGGTGCGCGAAGTCGCGGCACACCCCCACCTGCTCCTCGTGGCCCTCAGCCGCGGTGCGGGTCGGGCGGGCGTTGTGGTAGCCGAAGGTGATGCGGTCGTGGACATAGTCGCAGACGGCCTGCACCCGGGCCCAGCCCGGCGTGACCCCGCCGAACAGGCGCCAGGCCAGGTCGCCAAGCCGATCGGTCTCGCAATAGCGGCTGGGCAGCAGATAGGGCAGGGCGTCGATCGGCAGGGCGGCCACCGGTAGCTGTCTCGCGCCGGGCGTCTGCCGGTCGGGCAGTCCGCTGTCGCGGACGACGAATTCGGCGGAGAAGGTGATTGGGCCGCCGGGCGCCTGGACCCGGGTGGAGAGGTTCCCGAGCGCATCGCATTCACGGGTGATCTCGGCCTGAGGGTCGGTGTGCAGCTTGTCCTCGGTTACGAGGTCTGCGCGCCGGTCCGGATGGACGCTCAGCAGCAGGTGGATCGGCATGGAGTTCAGGCAATCGAACCCGATGCGGTAGCCGGCGCGGATGAGCATTTGTATCTCTGGCGGTCTGGACCAAGGCGCGGGGAGCGCTGCGCGCAGGGCGGCGTTGAGCAATCCGGACGTGCCGTTCCCGCATCAACGTCAAAGGTCCAGGCTCTGTTCCGGTCAGCAAGTCTCCTCTTGCGAGGGCCGAGCGCCGCGAGGCCGACGCCCGCCTCGAAGTGGAAGTCGCCGGTCGGTTTCTTGGTGTGGTGTTCACGGCGCCGCCATTCGGAATGCGCCCCAATTCAGGGCGTTGAGCGGGCCGCCGGCGTCAGGCCTCCAGGCGGTCCGACTTGTTGCGGCTACGGCTACGGCCTGGCTTGGCGCGGACCTCGAGGAGTTCGCGCATCTTCGCGGCGAGCACCGGCGCTTCGTAGGGCTTGTCCAGAATCGGATAGGTGCTTTGGCCCAATTGGACGGCGTTGCCGGTGAAGCCGGACGTGAGCAGGATGCGGAGGTCGGGCCGGATTTTTCGGGCCAGGCCGGCCAAGGCGACGCCGCTGAGGCCGCCGGGCATGACGACGTCGGAGAACAGCAGGTCGATGCCGGGATCGTCCTTCAGCACCGCCAGCGCCTCCTGCGCCGTCGTGGCGCGGGCGACGCTGTAGCCAAGGCCTTCCAGCAGGTCGACGGTGAGGGTCAGGACGGCGGGGTCGTCCTCGGTCACCAGGATGCGCTCCGAGCCCCCGACCATCGGCTGGCCGTCGAGGCGTTGCGCGCGGGGCTGCGGTGGGCTCTCCGAGGCGGGCAGCAGGATCTCGAACCGCGACCCAACCCCCAGGTCGCTGGTCAGGCGCACCTGGCCCTCGGATTGGCGCACGAATCCGTAGACCTGGGACAGGCCCAGGCCCGAGCCGCGGCCCACCTCCTTGGTGGTGAAGAAGGGCTCGAAGATGCGTTCGCGGATGTCCGGGCTCATGCCCGTGCCGGTGTCCTGGACCGAGATACCGATGGAGCCCGCGGCGTCGCCGGAGGCCAGATAGGCCGAGATGGTCAGGACGCCGCCGTCGGGCATGGCGTCGCGCGCATTGACCGCCAGGTTCAGCAGGGCGGTCTCCAGGTGGGTGATGTCGACATAGGCGCAGAGCGGGTGGTCGGCGAGTTCCAGGGCGACGGTCACCGCCTCGCCCACGGCCTGGCGAAGCAGGGGGGCGAAGTTGCGGATCAGGTCGCAGAGATCGACGGTGATCGGGGTGAGATTCTGGCGGCGCGAGAAGGCCAGCAGCTGTCCGGTGAGATCGCGGCCGCGCTCGGCGGCCTGGCGGATGGCGTCGATCCGCAGCGCCCGCTTCAGGTCGTCCTCGGTCCGCCGCGACATGATGTCGATATTGCCGAGCACCACGGTCAGCAGGTTGTTGAAGTCGTGCGCCACCCCGCCGGTGATCTGCCCGACGGCCTCCATCTTGCGGGCCTGGGCGAGCTGGTCTTCCAGGGAGTGGCGTTCGGTGGCGTCCAGGATCACGCCGTAGATCTGGCTCTCGCCGTCCTCCTCGCCGGGAGCCAATACCCCCTGGTCGGACAGCCAGCGGTACTCGCCATCGGCGCAGAGCCAGCGGAACTCGCAGGCATAGGCCCCGGTCCGGGTGGTGGCCGAGACGGTGTCGACGACCCGCTGCAGGTCATCGGGATGGATCCGTGAGGCGCCGAAGTCGGGCTGGCTCACGAAGCGGTGCGCCGGGAAGCCTGTGATGGCCTCCACCGCCTCGCTGACGAACACCGGCGCGAAGGGCGGGGCGGCGCCGCGGGCGTGGAAGACGATGGGCAGGGATTTCAGGATCGCGCCCTGCTGGGCCTCGGAACGTCGCAGGGCCCGTTCGGCGCGCGCCTTTGCGGCCTGGATGCGGGCGTTCTCCTGCAGCAGCCACTGGCGGTGCTCGGCGAGCCTGCGGGCCTCCTCGGTCTTGAGATAGATGTCGGTGAGGACCGAGACCTTGGAGCGCAGCATGAAGGGGTCGACCGGCTTGAAGACCACGTCCACCGCGCCGGCCGAGTAGGCCTGGAAGACGTGGGCCTCGTCCCGGAAGATGGCGGTGACGAAGACGATCGGGGTTCGACTGGTTCGCTTGCGGCTGCGGATCATGGCGGCGGTCTCGTAGCCGTCCATGCCCGGCATGTGCAGGTCCAGCAGGATGACCGCGAAGTCGTGTTCCAGGACGCAGCGCAGGGCCTCGGCCCCGGACCGGGCCACGATCAGCTCGTGCCCGAGGTCCTCCAGGGCCTCCACGGCGGCGAAGGCGTTGCGTTCGTCGTCGTCGACGATCAGCACCTTGGCGCGAAGCGCGATGTCGAGGTCGGGCGGCGCCTGAGGTCCCGTCTTCGCACGCCTTGCGGGCTGTACCGATGATCCTGGCATGTCAGCCCGCCTGGGGGATCAGGGCGACGACGGTGTCGGTGGCCAGCCGCATGGCGTCTGACCGCTGCACCGAGACCCTCAGCACCGAGATTAGGTGGTCGATGTCGACGGGTTTGGAGACATAGTCCGAGGCGCCGGCCTGGATGCATTTCTGCCGGTCGCCCTTCATCGCCTTGGCGGTGACGGCCACCACCGGCAGGTCGGCGAAGGCGCTTCGGGACCGGATTTCCCGGATCGTCTCGTAGCCGTCCATGTCCGGCATCATGATGTCCACCAGGACGACGTCCACCTCGGGATTGGCGTCCAGCAGGTCGAGCCCCGCGCGGCCGCTCTCGGCATACGACAGCTCCACCCCGTACTCCTCCAGGGCGCTGGCCAGGGAGAAGATGTTGCGGATGTCGTCGTCGATCACAACGATCTTGCGGCCGGTGAGGACCGTGTCGTCGTGGCGGCTTCGGGTGAGCTTGGCCTTGGTCGGCTCCGACAGGGCCTGGACCGGCTGGTGCAGAACCAGGCTGGTCTGTTCGATCAGCTGGTCGGCGGTTCGCGCCAGCCGCACGAGGCCACCGAACACGCCCAGCCGGAGACGGCGTTCGTCCTCGGGCGGCATGTCGTCGGGGGCATAGACCACCACCGCCGAGGACTCGGCCTGTTTCAGGTGGTCGATCAGGTCTCCGATCAGCTGGGCCGACGATTCCACCACCAAGGCGTCAGGGCGCTTCGCCTGAGGCCTTGCCAGGACCGAGGCAAGATCTGCTGTGATCTCTAGTTGGGTGAAGCACTGGCGCAGGGTCTCGGCGGCCTCGCCTTCGGCGCCCACCATGACGACGGAGCGTTCCGTCTTGCCGACGAAGCTCTTGACCCCCTGGAGGGTCGAAACCACGACCTCACGCTCCACCGGCTTATGGGTGAAACCGAAGGCGCCCATGGACAGTCCAAGGCCGCGTTGGTCGTCGGCTGAGATCACGTGGACCGGAATATGCCGCGTCTCGGGCGTACGTTTCAGGAGGTCCAACAGAGCCAAGCCGTCCATGTCGGGCAGGCCGAGGTCCAGCATGATCGCGTCGGGCGAGAAGCGCCGGGCCAGAGACGGCGCGGCGCCGCCCTCGCCCGTCACCACACCCAGGAAGCCGCTGTCGCGGACGAGGGAAAGTAGGATGGAAGCGAACCGCGGATCATCCTCGACAATCAGCACGACGGAGTCCCCCGGCTTGATGTCGTCGCGGTCGTCGGCGACCTGCTCGGGCGTCTCGTCCGAGAGACTGGACGGCATGACCAGGCGCGGCGGTGTTTGGGCCCGTCCGCTGGAGGGGGTCTGAGCCTGCGGGCTGAAGTTCAGGGGCACGAAGAGGGTGAAGATCGAGCCCTTGCCGGGGCGGCTCTCGACCTTGAGTTCGCCGCCCAGCACCCGGGTGATCTCGCGGCTGATGGAGAGGCCAAGGCCGGTCCCGCCATACTTGCGGCTGGTGGTGCCGTCAGCCTGCTGGAAGGCCTCGAAGATGATCCGCTGCTTTTCCTCGGGGATCCCGATCCCGGAGTCCTCGACGGTGAAGGCCAGAACTTGGCCCGCGGTGTTCATGTGCTCATTGGAGGGGCTCCAGCCGTTCTCGACCCGGCGGACGCCCAGCTTCACGAAGCCGCTCTCGGTGAACTTGAAGGCGTTGGAGAGCAGGTTCTTGATGATCTGCTGCAAGCGCTTGTCGTCGGTGTACATCGACTGCGGCAGGCCGGGATCGATCTCCACCTGGAAGTCGAGCTTCTTGTCCTGGGCGATCTGGCTGAAGGTCCGATCGACCTGGTCGCGCAGGCTGGCGAAGGACATCTGGCCGATATCCAGGGTCACCGTGCCGCTCTCGATCTTGGAAATATCCAGGATGTCGTTGATCAGGCCAAGCAGGTCCGCGCCGGCGTCGTGGATGTTGCGGGCGAACTGAACCTGCTTTTCGGTCAGGTTGCCCTGCCCATTGTCACTGAGCAGCTTCGACAGGATCAGCAGGGAATTGAGCGGCGTCCGCAGCTCGTGGCTCATATTGGCCAGGAACTCTGACTTGTACTTCGACGTCACCGCGAGCTGCTCGGCCTTGTCCTCCAGCGCGAACTTGGCCTGCTCGACCTCTCGGTTCTTGGCCTCCACCTCGGTGTTCTGGTCGGAAAGCAGCTGGGCTTTCTCCTCCAGCTCGGCATTGGTTTGCTGCAGTTCTTCCTGCTTGGTGCGCAGCAGTTCCTCCGACTGACGCAGCGACGCGGCCTGTGATTCCAGCCGGTCGTTGGTCTTGGTCAGCTCTTCCTGCTGGGCCTGCAGTTCGGAGGTCAGCAGCTGGGACTGCTTCAGCAGGCCCTCGGTGCGCATGTTGGCGGCGATGGTGGAGAGCACGATGCCGATGGATTCCATCAGCTGGTCCAGGAAGGCCTGCTGGGTCTCGTTGAACTCGCCGAAGGTGGCCAGTTCGATCACCGCCTTCACGTCGCCTTCGAAGAGGGCGGGCAGGACGATGATGTTCTGCGGCGCGGACTCGCCCAGGCCCGACGAAATCTGCACATAGTCGGTGGGGACGTTGGTGAGCAGGATGCGCGACTTCTCGTAGGCGCACTGGCCGATCAGGCCCTCCCGCAGCTTGAACGACGCCCCCAGGTGCTTGCGGTTGTTGAAGGCGTAGGCCGAGGCGAGGTTCAGCACCTCCTGGCCTTCCTCATCGACTTCCGAGACGTAGAAGACCGCGTGCTGGGCGTTGATTAGCGGGGCCAGTTCAGAGAGGACCAGGTTCGACACGGTCGACAGGTCACGCTCGCCCTGCAGCATGCGGGTAAACCGGGCGAGGTTGGTCTTCAGCCAGTCCTGCTCGGTGTTCTTGAGCGTCTGATCCTTCAGATTGCGGATCATCTCGTTGATGTTGTTCTTCAGCTCCTCGACCTCGCCGGAGGCCTCGACGGTGATGGAGCGCGTCAAGTCGCCCTTGGTCACCGCGGTGGACACCTCGGCGATGGCGCGGACCTGGGTGGTGAGGTTGGCGGCCAGTTCGTTCACGTTGTCGGTCAGGTCGCGCCACAGGCCAGCAGCGCCG
>JAYVDG010000244.1:0-2188 GCA_043749525.1 Phenylobacterium sp. | reverse complement strand
CGGTAGTCGCCCCGGTACATGCCGCCGATCTGCGGCACGCTCTGGTGGCTCTCGTCCACGAACAGCAGGGCGTTGTCGGGGATGTATTCGAAGAAGGTCGGCGGCGGCTCGCCCGGCCTACGGCCCGACAGGTAGCGGCTGTAGTTCTCGATGCCGGCGCAGGAGCCGGTGGCGCCGATCATCTCTAGGTCGAAGGTGGTGCGCTGCTCCAGCCGCTGGGCCTCCAGCAGCTTGCCGTTGGCGATCATCCAGTCGAGGCGCTCCTTCAGCTCGGCCTTGATGGAGATCATGGCCTGGTGGAGCGTCGGGCGCGGGGTCACGTGGTGGCTGTTGGCGTAGAGCTTGATGCTCGGCAGGTCGGCGGTCTTGCGGCCGGTCAGCGGGTCGAACTCGACGATGGCCTCGATCTCGTCGCCGAACAGGCTGACGCGCCAAGCGCGGTCCTCGTAGTGGGCGGGGAAGATCTCGATGGTGTCGCCGCGCCGGCGGAAGGCGCCGCGCTCGAAGCTGGCGTCGTTGCGCTTGAACTGCAGGGCCACCAGGTCGGCGATCAGCTTCTTCTCGTCCACCCGCTGCCCGACCTCGAGCTGGATGGTCATGGTGGAATAGGTCTCCACCGAGCCGATGCCGTAGATGCAGGAGACCGAGGCCACCACGATGACGTCGTCGCGCTCCAGGATCGCCCGGGTGGCCGAGTGGCGCATCCGGTCGATCTGCTCGTTAATCGAGCTGTCCTTCTCGATATAGGTGTCGGTCCGCGGCACGTAGGCCTCGGGCTGGTAGTAGTCGTAATAGGAGACGAAGAACTCCACCGCGTTCTCGGGGAAGAAGCTCTTCATCTCCGAATAGAGCTGGGCGGCCAGGGTCTTGTTGGGCGCCAGGATCAGGGCCGGGCGCTGGGTCTGCTCGATGACCTTGGCCATGGTGAAGGTCTTGCCCGAGCCGGTGACGCCGAGCAGCACCTGGTCGCGCTCCTTGCCCTCCAGGCCGGCCACCAGGTCGGCGATGGCGGTGGGCTGGTCGCCGGCCGGCTCGTAGTCGCTGACCAGCTTGAAGCGGCGGCCGCCCTCGGACTTCTGCGGCCGGTCGGGACGGTGCGGGATCCAGGCGACGGCGCCCTTGGATTCATCGTAGTCGAACGCCGCCGACATGTCGGCGACGCCGGGCGCTTCGGCCGGGGCGGACTTCGTGGAACGGGGCATGAGATCGAATTTAGGGTGCATGACGCCCTATGACTAGGGCGCCCTGGTGACAGGAGGTGTCAGCAGGCGAACGCGCGGGGCGCGGCGCGGGTTCAGCTGTCCCCCGACAGGTTCGGGGTGATCCGCAGGGCGCCGCGCGGGCGGGGGAAGCCCTTGTGCCGCAAGGGATCGCCCAGGGTCTTGGCCCAGGTCGCCAGCTGTTCCAGACGCAGGATGATCTCGGTGCGGCCCGCCTTCCAGGCCGGCCGGGAGTCGTTGGGCGCCACGGCGCTCTCCAGGGCGTCCTTCAACTGGGCGGAGTCCCAGTTGCGGCTGAAGCTCTCGGCGACCCGCTCGATCTCCTCATAGGCCGCCAGGGCGCGCCGCACACGGTGGGCCTGGAGGTCGAAGTTGTCGGCCAACTCCGTCCCCGCCAGATAGCCCAGCTGCATCAGCAGTTCCGACCGCTCCTTGGGCATGACCAGGTTCAGGCCGCCCTCACCACGGGCCAGCTTGATGGTGACGATGAGGTCGAACTGGCCGGGCATGATCGACAGCAGGTTGTCCTGCCAGTCCTTGGCCGCCCCCAGCAAGCTGCCCAGATACTGGCGGAACAGGCCGTCGGGCATGCGGCGCAGGCTGGGCTGCCGCTTGCGTGGCCCATGCAGGGAGATGCGCCGGGCGGTGAGCTTCTGCATGTCCTGCCTGGTGCGGGGCGCGCGCAGGCGGGCCGAGCTCGCCTCCACCAGGTTGCGCCACCAGGAGTCCGAGCCGTGCGGCCGCAGGCTGTGATCGTCCTGCAGGTTGAAGGCGAAGGTCGGATAGGCCGGCGGCCCCAGGTGGTCGAAGAAGTGCAGAGGCAGGTTGCTCGACAGGCCGCCGTCGATGATGAGCATCCGGCCGGTCGGCTTGGCGTCGCGCTTGGTGAGTTCGTAGACGGGGACAGCGCTGAACAGCACCGGGAAGCTCAGGCTCATCCGCGCGCCCACCACCACGGGCAGCTTGTC
>JAYVDG010000243.1:0-2188 GCA_043749525.1 Phenylobacterium sp. | reverse complement strand
TGGGCGTGGACCACATCGACATCTACCGCCCCGCCCGCCTCGATCCCGCCGTGCCCATTGAGGACACCATCGGCGCCGTCGCCGACCTGGTGAAGGCGGGCTACGTCCGCCACATCGGCCTATCCGAAGTCGGCGCCGAGACGATCCGCCGCGCCGCCGCCGTCCACCCGATCGCCGACCTGCAGATCGAGTACTCGCTGATCTCCCGCGGGATCGAGGACGGCATCCTGGCTGTGTGCCGTGACCTGGGAATCGGAATCACCGCCTACGGCGTGCTGTCGCGGGGCCTGATCAGCGGACACTGGACCAAGCAAGACGCCACAGCCGGCGACTTCCGAGCCCACAGCCCGCGCTTCCAGGGCGAGAACCTGGACCGCAACCTGGCCCTGGTGGAGGCTTTGCGGGCCGTCGCTAACGCGCGCGGCGTCACCGTCGCCCAGATCGCCATCGCCTGGGTCCTGGCCCAGGGGACCGACATCGTCCCGGTGATCGGCGCACGCCGCCGCGACCGGCTGGCCGAGGCCCTGGGCGCTCTGGATGTGGTTCTCACCCCTGCTGACATGGTGGCTATCGAGGCCGCCGCGCCAAAAGGCGCCGCCGCCGGAGATCGCTACGCGGCGCCCCAGATGGCCGCGCTGGACAGCGAACGCTGATCGTAGGGGCGGCGCATACTGGACAGACGGCGCGCGGGGCTCCATCTTCGCAGGATCAAACAATCGTTCGTCCCCCTATTAGGGAAGCCTGCCATGTTCATGCGCTTTTTCACCGAGCTTCGGGAAGCCAAGGTCCCGGTGACGCTGAAAGAGTACCTCATGCTCATGGAGGCGCTCGACAAGGTGGTCATCAACCGCACCGTCGACGAGTTCTACTACCTGTCGCGCTCGGCCCTGGTGAAGGACGAGAAGAACCTCGACCGCTTCGACCAGGTTTTCAGCCACGTCTTCAAAGGCTTGGAGAAGGTCGACGGGATCGGCGTGTCCGACATCCCGGCCGAATGGCTGAAGAAGCTCTCCGACCAGTTCCTCACCGATGAGGAGAAGGCGCAGATCGAGGCCATGGGCGGCTTCGAGGCGCTGATGGAAGAGCTCGCCAAGCGGATGAAGGACGCCAAGGAAGGCAAGGGCGAAGGCGACGAGGGCAAGGGCGGCATGGGCCCCAAGGGCGACTCGCCCTTCGGCGCCAACGGCTACCACCCCGAGGGCGTCCGCATCGGCCAGGACAAGGGCCGCCACGGCAAGGCGATCAAGGTTTGGGACAAGCGCGAGTACAAGAACCTCGACGACTCCGTCGAGTTGGGCACCCGCAACATCAAGGTGGCCCTGCGCCGCCTGCGCCGCTGGGTCCGCGAGGGCGCTCAGGAAGAACTGGACATGAACGCCACCATCCGCGGCACCGCGGAGAAGGGCTATCTGGACATCAACCTGCGCGCCGAACGCCGCAACAAGATCAGCGTCCTGATCTTCTTCGACATCGGCGGCTCCATGGACAGCCACATCAAGGTCTGTGAGGAGCTGTTCTCGGCCGCGCGGTCAGAATTCAAGAACATGGAGTTCTACTACTTCCACAACTGCCTCTATGAGAGTGTCTGGAAGGACAATCGCCGCCGTCACGCGGAGAAGCTGAACACCTGGGACATCCTTCACAAGTACTCCCACGACTACAAGGTGATCTTCGTCGGTGACGCCACCATGAGCCCCTATGAAATCACCTATCCGGGCGGCTCGGTGGAGCACTGGAACGAAGAAGCCGGCGCGGTCTGGATCGACCGGGTGGCGGGCATCTACGAGAACATCGTCTGGCTGAACCCCACCGCCGAACGGCATTGGGACTACACCCCCTCGATCGAGGTGATGAAACAGCTGCTGGGCGACCGGATGTATCCGCTGACCATCGAGGGCCTCGACAAAGCGATGCGCCAACTCTCGCGCTAAAGGCCGCAGGCGGACAATCGTTTGCGACACGCATTAGCCTGCTAAGCTGTTCGCGAACCTTGAGGATTCGCCTGTGACCGACCCGGTGCCGGCCAACGACCCTGATCCGCCCAACGAAGCCGCCACCAAGGCCGCGGTCTTCTCCGCTGCTGAGCGGCTGTTTGCCCTGCACGGGTTCCAAAACGTCTCGGTGCGCGACATCACCGCCGAGGCCGGCGTCAACCTCGCCTCGGTGAACTATCACTTCGGCTCCAAGG
>JAYVDG010000242.1:0-6258 GCA_043749525.1 Phenylobacterium sp. | reverse complement strand
GATCGACCTTTACCAGATCCACCGCCCCGACCACCTGGCCCACCCGGCGGAGGTGGCTCAGGTTCTGACCCGCCTGCGCGCCGCTGGCAAGATCGGCGAGGTGGGCTTGTCCAACCACACCGCGGCCCAGGTTTCCGCCCTGCAGGCGCACCTGGCCTTCCCCATCGCCTGCGTGCAGATCGAGTTCTCGCCCCTGGTCGTTGGCCCGCTCTATGACGGGACCCTGGATCAGGCCCTGGAGACCGGCATGGGCGTCATGGCCTGGTCGCCCTTGGCGCAAGGCCGGCTGGCCGATAGTCCGTCAACGGACGAAAGCGTCCTGGCGGTCCGCGCCGAGCTGGACAAGGTCGCCGCCGCCCATGGCGTCTCGCGCACCATAGCTGCCTATGCCTGGTTGCTGGCCCACCCGGCGGGGCCTATCCCGATCATCGGCTCGCAGCAGCCCGAGCGGATCGCGCAGGCCACCCAGGCCCTCGATGTCCAGCTGTCCCGTCCCGAGTGGTACGCCGTTCTCACCGCCGCCAGAGGAGTTCCCCTCCCGTGACCCAAGCCCCTTGCGAAGTTTCGTGGTTCTCGGCGCTCTGCGATGACGACTATGAGTTCCTGGGCGTGCCCGACCCGCGCTTGGCCTCCAGCTGGGAGCATTGCCGCAACATCGCCCTGACCGCGGAGAAGGGCGGCTTCGACAACATTCTGCTGCCGTCTGGCTACGGCCTTGGGATCGACACCCTGGCCTTCGCCGCCGGCATCGCGCCCTTGCTACAGCGCATGCGCCTGCTGGCCGCCATCCGCTGCGGCGAGATGTGGCCGCCGCAACTGGCCCGCCAGCTGGCCACCATCGACCAGATGCTGAACGGCCGCCTGACGGTGAACATCATCTCGAGCGACATGCCCGGCGAGACCCTGGCCAGCGCGCCTCGCTACGCCCGCACCGTCGAGACGATGCACATCCTGCGCACCCTGCTGAACGGCGAGGCGCTCGATTTCGACGGCGAGTTTTACAAGCTGAAGGTGGAGCCGCCGCGCATCCGCACCGTCTCGGGCAAGTCGCCGCAGTTCTATTTTGGCGGCCTGTCGGAAGACGCCCGAGAGGCGGCCGCCAAGGGCTGCGATGTCTACCTGATGTGGCCCGACAAGCAGGAGGTGGTACAGGAGATCGTCGCCGACATGACCGCGCGCGCCACCAAGCACGGCCGCAGGCTGAAGTTCGGCTACCGCGTCCACGTAGTGGTCCGTGAGACAGAGGCGCAGGCTCGCGCGGCCGCTGACCGGCTGCTGTCGCACCTGGATGCGCCCGCCGGCGACGCCATCCGCGCCAAGTCCTTGGACAGCCAGTCCGTCGGCGTGCGCCGCCAGGCCGAACTGCGTGAAGGGGCCTCGGACGACGGCTATGCCGAGGCCAATCTGTGGACCGGCATCGGCCGGGCCCGCTCGGGCTGCGGCGCGGCCATCGTCGGCGACCCGGACCAGGTGCTGGCCAAGCTGCAGGCCTACCAGGCCATGGGCATCGACGCCTTCATCCTGTCGGGCTATCCGCACGCCGCGGAGGCCGACCTGTTCGCCCGCCACGTCCTGCCCAAGCTGAACCATGGGCCGCTGCTGCCGTGAGCCAACAGGCGGGCGGCCCCGAGCAACACGAGTTCGCCTTCGCCTCCTTCGACTCGCTCGAAGGGGTGCCGGTCATGGCGCCCGCGCCGGCCGGCACGCCGGGCTATCTGAGGCTGTACCGCGCCGCCCAGCGGATCATGCCCGGCGCCCTGATCGCCGTGATCGTGGGGCTCGCCGCCACCTGGCTAGCCGATCACTACGGCGCGCCGGTCATGCTGTTCGCCCTGTTGATCGGCATGGCGGTGAACTTCGTGGGCCAGGACGCCCGCTGCCGCCCTGGCATCGACTTCATGTCCCGCACGGTGTTGCGCCTCGGCGTCGCCCTGCTGGGGGCGCGGATCACCCTCGACCAGGTCAGTTCGCTGGGCGGCAACGTCCTGATCATCGCCGCCGGGGGTGTAATCATCACCATCCTGGCCGGCTGGGGCCTGTCGCGCCTGCTGAAGCTGAAGCCCGACTTCGGCATCCTCACCGGCGGGGCGGTGGCCATCTGCGGCGCCTCGGCGGCGCTGGCCCTGTCCTCGGTCCTGCCGCCATCCCCGACTCGGGAGCGGGATACGACCCTGACCGTCGTCGGCGTCACGACGCTGTCGACGGTGGCCATGGTCATCTACCCGGTGATCGCCGCGGCGTTGGGCCTCACCCACACCCAGACCGGGGTATTCCTCGGCGCCACCATCCACGACGTGGCCCAGGTGGTGGGCGCGGGATACGGCGTCTCAAAGGAGACCGGGGACACGGCCACCATCGTCAAGCTGTTCCGCGTCGCCCTGCTGCTGCCCACCATCGTGGTGGTGGCGGTGATGTTCCGTTCCAAGATGACCGCCGGTTCGACCGGCAAGCGGCCTCCCCTGGTGCCGATGTTCCTGGTGGGTTTCGTCCTGCTGGTGGCCCTGAACTCCACCGGCGTGGTCGCCGCGCAGATCATGGAGCAGACCAACGCCGCCTCGCGCTGGTGTCTGGTGGCCGCCATCTCGGCGCTCGGCGCCAAGACCTCGCTCGGTGAGATCGTCTATGTCGGCTGGAAGCCGGTGCTGCTGATCGTCGCCGAGACCGCCGTGGTGTTGGTCTGGGTCCTGGCGATGCTGCTGCTTGGCTGAAGGTCCATATTCCTCCCCCAGCGCGCAGCGCGTGTCGGGGGAGGGGGATCGTGGCCCCGGGCCACGAGACGGAGGGGGTTCGGCCGTTGACGCTTCCACAGCCCTAACCCCCTCCACCGCTACGCGGTCCCCCTCCCCAGCAAGGGGAGGAATTAGGTTCGACACGCCCCCGAAAGATTTGTTATCAGCGTTCAGTTAGCTGCAACGAGAGACTGATCGCATGTCCGAAGCCGCCGCCCTGACCCGCGCCGCCCAGAAGACCGAGCACTTCGACGTCCTGATAGTCGGAGCGGGGATCGCCGGGGTCGGCGGCGCCTATCACATGGCCAAAGAACGGCCTGGCTCCAGCTTCGTCGTCTTGGATGTGCAAGATACATTCGGCGGCACCTGGGCCACCCACAAGTATCCGGGCATCCGGTCGGACAGCGACCTCTACACCTTCGGCTACAGCTTCAAGCCCTGGGTCGGCGCTCCCATCGCCACCGCCGACGAGATCCTGCGCTACATGGGCGAGGTGATCGACGACAACGATCTGGCCCGCCACATCCGCTACAAGCACAAGATCACCAAGGCCGCGTGGTCCAGCCAGGACAACCTCTGGACCCTGGAGGTGACGCGCACCGACACCGGCGAGACTCTGCGTTTCACCACCAACTTCCTCTGGATGGCTCAGGGCTACTTCCGTCATTCCGAGGGCTACACCCCGGAATGGCCGGGCATGGCCGACTTCAAGGGCAAGATCGTCCACCCCCAGACCTGGCCGCAGGACCTGGACTACAAGGGCAAGAAGGTCGTCGTCATCGGTTCGGGCGCCACCGCCGCGACCCTGGTCCCCAACATCGCCGACGACTGCGCCCACGTGACCCTGCTGCAGCGTTCGCCGACCTATTTCATCCCGGGCCGCAACGCCAACGAGCTGGCGGACACCCTGCGCGAACTGAAGATCGACGAGACCTGGATCCATGAGATCGTGCGCCGCAAGATCGTCCATGACGGCGCCGCCTTCGCCCGCCGGGCGCAAGAAGAGCCGGAAGCGGTCACGGCCGAGCTCCTGGCGGGCGTCCGCGCCTTCCTCGGCGACGACTTCGACGTTGCCAAGCATTTCACTCCCCGCTACCGCCCCTGGCGTCAGCGCATCGCCTTCATCCCGGGCGGCGACCTGTTCATGAGCGTCCGCTCGGGCAAGGCCTCGGTGGTCACCGACGAGATCGACCACTTCACGCAGACCGGCCTGCTGCTGAAGTCGGGCGAGACCCTGGAGGCCGACATCGTCGTCACCGCCACCGGCTTTGATTTGGCGATCCTCGGCGACATCGACTTCAGCGTCGACGGCAAGACCCTGGATTTCGGCGACACCGTTACCTACCGCGGGATGATGTTCACCGGCGTGCCCAACATGGTCTGGGTGTTCGGCTACTTCCGCGCTTCCTGGACCCTGCGGGCCGACATGGTGGCGCAGTTCGTCCTGCGCCTGCTCAAGCACATGGACGAGAAGCACGTGAAGAAGGTCGAGGTCGCCCTGCGCGAGCAGGACGATAACATGCCGCTGTTGCCCTGGATTGACCCGGAGAACTTCAACCCCGGCTACCTGATGCGCGGTATGCACCTGCTGCCCAAGAGCGGTGACAAGCCCGAATGGCGCCACAGCCAGGACTACCTGGCGGAGAAGGAAGAGTTCCCGCTCATCGACCTCGACGACAAGGCCTTCGTCTATAAGTAGGGCGGCTCAGATCCTCCCCCAGCGCGTCAGCGCGATGTGGGGGAGGTGGGCCGTCGCGAAGTGGCGGGTCGGAGGGGGATCAACGTAGTTGACCCCAATCGCCCCGAAACGAGAGTCAAAGTCCCCCTCAGGCGCTTCGCGCCAGCTCCCTCAGAGGGAGAGCATCTGTCACCCTGAATTCCGCAACCCGGCCGCCACGCCGTTGATGGCCACGTGGATGCCTTCGCGGACCTCCGGCGTGTCCTCCCCCGCCCGCCGACGGCGGATCAGTTCGATTTGCAGGTGGTTCAGCGGGTCGATATAGGGCAGGCGCGAGCGGATGATGGCGGCCAGGTCGGGGTTGTTCTCCAGCAAGGACGACTGGCCGGTGATGGAGAGCAGGGCGGCGGTGGTGCGCTCCCACTCGGCGCTGATCTGGCCGAAGATGGCGCCCGACAGGGCGCGGTCCTCCACCAGATCCGAATAGCGCCGGGCGATGGCGATGTCGGCCTTGGCCAGCAC
Source organism: Phenylobacterium sp. (assembly GCA_043749525.1). Classification (GTDB taxonomy): domain Bacteria; phylum Pseudomonadota; class Alphaproteobacteria; order Caulobacterales; family Caulobacteraceae; genus Phenylobacterium. The sequence continues at coordinate 1,329 of JAYVDG010000242.1, read as the reverse complement.
CATCTCCATATTGGCCAGCGTCGTGGAGAAGAACGGCCAGTTGCGGTGCAGCTCCTGCAGCTGTTCGGGCGGCAGGCCCGCCGCCTCCACCGCCGAGCCGAAGCCGTACCAGCCCGGCAGCATCACCCGGGCCTGGGACCAGGAGAACACCCAGGGGATGGCGCGCAGACCCTCGATGGTCCGGGTGGCCTGGCGTGAGGTCGGCCGGCTGCCGATGTTCAGGTCGGCGATCTCGGCGATCGGCGTGGCGGCGAAGAAGTAGTCGGCGAAGCCCTTGGTCTCGTAGACTAGGGCACGGTAGGCGCGGAAGCTTTCGTCCGACAGCCGCCCCATGATCGTGCCGTAGGCGTCCCGCGTGGAGACGTCGCGCTTGCGCAGCGAGGCCAGCACCACCCCGGCGGTCAGGGTCTCCAGGCTTTGGCGGGCCAGTTGCGGATCGGCGTACTTGTTGGCCACCACCTCGCCCTGCTCGGTGATGCGGATGTGGCCGTTCACGGTGCCGGCCGGCTGGGCCAGGATGGCGTCGAAGCTCGACCCGCCGCCACGCCCCACCGTGCCGCCGCGGCCATGGAACAGCTGCAGGGACAGGCCCGCGGCCTTGGTCGCCGCCACCAGGGCTGTCGAGGTCTGGTGCAGGGTCCAGGTGGAGGTGAGGTAGCTGCCGTCCTTGTTGCTATCCGAATAGCCGATCATCACCTCCTGCCGGCCCTTGCCCGCCAGCAGCGCGCGCACCAGGGGCAGGGCGAGATAGCGGGTCATGGTGGCCGGCGCGTCGCGCAGGTCGGCGATGGTCTCGAACAGCGGCTCGGCGAAAATCCGTGTGCCGGCGGGATCGGAGGGCATGTAGAGCCCCACCTCCTTGAGCAGCAGATAGACCTCCAGCAGGTCGGAGACCGAGGTGGTGTTGGAGACGATATAGGCCTTGATGGCCTCGGGCCCGTAGAGGCGGACGGCCTCGGCGGCGGCCTGCAGCACGCCGTACTCCTTGGCCGTCTCATCGCTGTAGGCGGCATAGGGCGAATGCAGCAGGCGGCCGTGGGACAGCTCCTTCACCAGCAGGTCGCAGCGGTCGGCCTCGGAGAGCGCCTCGTAGTCCGTGCAGACCCCGGCCACCTTCAACAGTTCGGCGGCGACCCGGGCGTGAACGGCGGAGTTCTGGCGAATGTCGAGGGTGGCCAGGTGGAAGCCGAAGCAGTCGACGGCCCGGATCAGGTCGGGTAGGGCGCCCTCGGCGAACACCTCCCCGTGCTGGGCGATCAGGGCGTCCTGCAGCACCTGCAGGTCGGCCTTCAGCTCGTCGGGGCTGGTGTAGGGCGCGCTGGTGAAGGG
>JAYVDG010000241.1:0-2191 GCA_043749525.1 Phenylobacterium sp. | reverse complement strand
CGGGGTCCCGCAACACGCCCAGGCCGTCTTCCGGCTGGTAGAGGGGCTCTTCCGGCGCGTAGTCGCCGTTCTTCAGGCGCGGGTATTCATAGACCCGGGCGCCCAGATAGACGAAGTGCTCGTCATGCAACCAGGACAGGAAGGCGACATCCTCGTCGCGAACCTCGCTCCGCGGGGCGGCCTGCAGCTCGGTGATGGCGCGGGCCATCAGGTCCAGCATGGCGGGGAAGTCGTCCACGGAGACGCGGACGTCGGCGAGGGTGGTCTTCAGGCCGGCCAGCAGAGCGGCCTCGCGGTCCTTGCCCACGGTCTCCAGCACGACCTGGATCATGGATTCCCGGCGCGGTGCGCCGCTCTGCCCGCGCAGCCCCTTCTTGTCGCGAGCGACGCTGACGATGGGATGGAACATGGCGCGGACCGACAGGCCTTGGTCGCCGATCTCCCCCATGACGCTGTCCACCAGGAAGGGAGCGTCATCCTGCACGATCTCCAGCCAGTCGAGGCCGGCCTGGCCGTGCACGAGGCGCATGGCCGGGGCCTTGCCCTTGCGGGTTTCGGCGAAGGCCCAGAAGTCGGCCAGCGCGGCGGCCAGCTGCTCGGGCGGCAGTTCGGGCAGCTCGTCAGGGGCGGCGTCGGCGGCGGCCTGCTCGATGAAGACGCCGCCGCCGCCGGTCTCCGGGACCAATGCCAGGAAGGCCTTGATCAGGGCGTTGGCGGATTTGGAGCGGCGGGTCATGATCGGGGCCCGAGAACGCCGCCGGAGGAGAGTGTCCGGCGGCGCCTGGTTCCGCCAAGGGGGTGTGGCGGAACGCGGGGTCCTCGTGGCGCCCGGGGGCTGAGAAAGCGGGCGTCGAGGTGTCGGGTCTTACCCGAGCTACACTCAGATAGGCATTGAACGGCCAAGTTTAAGACCCCGGTCTTGCAGCCCGTCTCACGCTTGTGTGACGGCAGGCTTGCGTTTCGGTTTCGGCTTCTCGTCAGGTGCGATCCCGGCCTTCCGGTCTCGCAGCTTCTCGGGCTCCCCGTCGGCGGACAACAGCACCGCTACCCAGCGGGTTCCGTCGAACTGGGCCAGGATCACCATGGTCATCACCGTCAGGGGGGTTGAGAGGAACATGCCGGCCACCCCCCAGATGGCGCCCCAGAAGGCCAGACTGAGCAGGACCACCACGGGGTCGATGTTCAGACTGTCGCCCTGCATGCGAGGCAGGATCACGTTGCCCACCACGAACTGGATCAGTTGCAACACCCCCAGCAGGACGAGGGCGGGCCAATAGGGCTCGAATTGGATCAGAGCGAAGATCGGCGGCGCCAGGATGCCGACGGCCCCGCCGATGATTGGAATGTAGGAGGCGATGAAGATCAGGAAGGCCCAGAACACCGCATTGTCGAGGCCGATCGCCGCCATGACGATCCAGGAGGCGACGGCGATCATCAGGCCGGTGACGGTCTGGACCCAGAGATACTGCTCCACCCCGTCGCGGATGTGCTGGAAGGCCTCGACGGCTTCTCGGCGGGCGGCGCGATTGTTCGACAATCCCACCATCTTGCGCTCGAAGGCGTGCCGCGAGGCGATGATGAAACCAAGATAGATCAGGATGAACAGGGCGTTAGAGGCGAAGCTCTGGAAGCCACGCGCAACGTCACCGAGATACTTGCTGGGGTCGAGACGGCGGAACAGCTGGTCGATGGTGGGGGCCACGTCGACACCGGCCATGTCGGACGCCTGGGCGATAAGCTTGTTCAGCTTGGGGGTGTAGGTCACCAGTTGGGTGGCGAAGTTGGCGCCATTGTCGGCGATGACGAACAGCGCCGTTCCAAACAGCAGGATGGAGACCAGGATCGCCACGGGCATGGCCGCGCGGCCAGGAATCCAGGGGAACCGCCGCTTCAGCACCCGGGCGAAGCCGTCGATGACAATGGCCAGGAACATGGCCATGGCCGGCGGGGTGAGGATGGCGGCCATCCAGTAGATGGCGGCCCCTGACGCGATCACCGCCAGGATCACCAGGCAGGTGCGGGAGACGTTGGTGGTCGGTTCGGCGGGCATGGGGCCGACTGTCCTCGCGGTCGCGGATGGCGTCAATTGGGGTGAGGTCTAGCCTGATTTCCCAGGGACGATGGTGCGTTGTTCTTGGCTTTTGCCGAGCCTGCGGCAAGGCTCAGCCAAATCCCTTAGGTTTGGCGAAAT
>JAYVDG010000240.1:0-2192 GCA_043749525.1 Phenylobacterium sp. | reverse complement strand
GGCTGGAAGACCTGATCGGTAAGCCCAACGACTGGGCCAGTCTGGCAGACCTACCGATGCCCGAGGTGGCCATCGACCCCGAGGACGACGCCACCATCCTCTATACGTCGGGCACCACGGGAAAGCCGAAGGGGGCGCTGGGCACCCACCGCAATATGACCTCGAACATTATGGCCAGCGGCATCTCGGCCTCGCGCAACTTCCTGCGGGCGGGCCAACCCCTGCCGGAGAGCGATCCGCATAAGCTGCCGCAGCGCTGCACCCTGCTGGTGGTGCCGATGTTCCACGCCACCGGCCTGTCGGCCAATCTCAGCCCCAGCATGAACGCCGGCGGCAAGATCGTGATGATGCGCCGCTGGGAGCCCGAGGCGGCGATGAAGCTGATCGAGGCCGAGAAGGTGGGCTCCACCGGCGGCGTCCCCACCATCGCCTGGCAGCTCATCGAACACCCGGCCCGGACCAAGTACGATCTGTCGTCATTGACAGCGGTGTCCTATGGCGGCGCGCCCTCGGCGCCGGAGCTGGTGCGCAAGATCGTCGAGGTCTTCCCGGCCTCGCAGCCCGGCAACGGCTGGGGCATGACCGAGACCACCGCCACCTTCACCAGCCACCTGGGCAAGGACTATTCGGTCCGGCCCGAGAGCGCCGGCCCCGCCGCCCCGGTGGGGGAGATGCAGATCCGCGACGCCGCCGACGGCGTGACGATCCTGCCCGAGGGGGCGGTCGGCGAGCTGTGGGTCAAGGGCCCGCAGGTGGTGAAGCTGTACTGGAACAAGCCCGAGGCCACGGCCGAGACCTTCGTCGAGGGCTGGCTGCGCACGGGCGACCTGGCGCGCGTCGATGAGGAGGGCTTCCTGTTCATCATCGACCGCGCCAAGGACATGCTCATTCGCGGTGGCGAAAACATCTACTGTGTCGAAGTCGAAAATGTTTTGTATGACCATTCCGACGTCATGGACGCGGCCCTGGTCGGCGTTCCGCACAAGACGCTCGGTGAGGAACCGGCGGCCATCGTGCATCTGAAACCCGGGGGAACGGCGACCGAAGCCGACCTGCGGGCCTGGGTGCGGGAGCGGCTGGCGGGGTTCAAGGTCCCGGTGAAGGTCGTGTTCTGGCCCGAAACCCTGCCCCGGAACGCCAACGGCAAGATCCTCAAGACCGAGCTGAAGAAGGTGTTTGAGGAGTAGGCATGGGTTCTCTGGCGCGAAAGCCGCTGATCATCGGGATCGGCGGCACCATCCGCCCCAACTCCTCCACCGAGAAGGCGCTCAAGGTGGCGCTGGCGGCGGTCGAGGCGGGCGGGGGCGAGACGCGCCTGCTGGGCGGGGAATTCCTGTCCAGCCTGCCGATCTACAATCCCCAGCCCGGCGGCCCGACGCCTGAGCAGCAGGCGCTGACCGACGCCGTGCGCGAGGCCGACGGGGTGATCATCGCCAGCCCCGGCTATCACGGCTCGATCTCCGGGGTGGTGAAGAATGCGCTCGACACCCTGGAGGGTCTGCGCGATGACGCCCGCCCCTACTTCACCGGCCGCGCCGTGGGCTGCGTCATCACCGCCGAGGGCTGGCAGGCCGCCGGCACGACATTGACCACGCTGCGATCGATCATACATGCCCTGAGGGGCTGGCCGACGCCGTTCGGCGCGGCCCTGAACGCCAATTCCGGTTCCTTCGACGCCGAAGGGGCCTGCGTGGACCCTAAGGACGCCTGGCAGCTCGCCACGGTGGGAGAACAGGTCCTGGAATTCGCCCTGCTGAAAGCCGCCCGATGAAGCGTCCCTATCTCGTCCAGCCCGGTTCCTCTTCCTCCGCCTCCGACGGCGGCGATGGCGGCAACACCGAGGCCCATGAATCCGCGATCTCGCCGATCGAGGACATCATCGAGGACGCCCGCAACGGCCGCCCCTACATCCTGGTGGACGCCGAGGACCGGGAGAACGAGGGCGATGTCATCATCCCGGCGCAGTTCGCCACCCCCGACCAGATCAACTTCATGGCCAAGCACGCGCGGGGCCTGATCTGTCTGTCGATCACCAGCGACCGCGCCCGCCAGCTGCGCCTGCCGCCCATGGCCGCGGAGAACCGCGAGGGCATGGGCACCGCCTTCACCGTCTCCATCGAGGCCGCCGAGGGGGTCACCACCGGCATCTCGGCCCATGACCGCGCCCACACCGTGGCCGTGGCCATCGACCC
>JAYVDG010000239.1:0-6266 GCA_043749525.1 Phenylobacterium sp. | reverse complement strand
TGGCGGTGGCAGCAGGTCAGGTGGTCGTTCACGAAGCCGGTGGCCTGCATGAAGGCGTAGACGATCACCGGGCCGACGAACTTGAAGCCCTTCTGCTTCAGGCCCTTGGCCATCTGCTCGGCGACCTCGGTCTTGGCCGGCACGTCGCCGATGGATTCCCAGGTGTTGTGGATCACACGGCCATTGGTGAAGCTCCACAGGAACTGGGAGAAGTCCTCACCTTTGTCCCTCATGTCGAGATAGATGCGCGCGCCGTTGATGGCGGCGTCGATCTTGGCGTTGGAGCGCACGATGCCGGCGTCGGCCATCAACCGGGCGCGGTCGGTGTCATCGAAGCGGGCGACGATCTCGGGATCGAAGTCGGCGAAGGCGGCGCGGAAGGCGTCGCGCTTCCGCAGGATGGTGATCCAGGAGAGCCCGGCCTGGAAGCCGTCCAGCACCAGCTTCTCCCACAGGGCGCGGGAATCGTATTCCGGCACGCCCCATTCCGTGTCGTGATAGGCCTCGTAAAGAGCGTCGCCCTGCATGCCGCGCCAGCCGCAACGAATCGGTTCGGAAGTCATGGCAGGTCTTTTCGCAGGCGCGGCGGCGGCCAATCAAGCGGGACCGAAGCAGATGGCGTTCGAAGGCTTCCAACTGTCGCGGGTGGATCTGGGGGAAGTGACCGTCCGGGTCCGCCACGGCGGCTCGGGCCCGCCGCTGCTGCTGCTGCACGGCTACCCTGAGACCCACATGATGTGGAGCCGGGTCGCCGACGAACTGGCCCGCGATTTCACCGTCATCGCGCCGGACTTGCGCGGCTATGGCGAGAGCACGGCTCCGGCCACCACGCCCGACCACGAGACCTATTCCAAGCGCGCCATGGCCCGCGACGCGGTGGCCCTGATGACGCATTTCGGCTTTGACCGGTTCAACCTGGCCGGCCACGACCGGGGCGGACGGGTGGCCTATCGCTTGGCGCTCGACCATCCCGACGCTTTGCTGAAGCTCTCCATCCTCGATATCATTCCCACCGCCGACGTCTGGAAGCGGGCCAACAAGGCCTTCGCCCTGGCCTACTGGCACTGGTCATTCCTGGCTCAACGCCATCCCTTCCCAGAGACGGTGATCGGCGCCGATCCGGAGTATTTCCTGTTCCGTGGCTCCGGCGGGTTGTTCGATCCCGAGGCCTATGCCGACTATGTCCGCTGCCTGCAGAACCCCGCCATGGTCCACGCCATCTGCGAGGACTACCGCGCCGGGGCCGGCTTCGACGTGGCGGCGGACGAGGCTGATCGCGGCAAGGCCAGGATCAAGGTCCCCGTCCAGGTGCTATGGGGCTCGAAGGGCGCCTTGGCCGCCTGGTACGACGTCCTGGAGATTTGGCGGGAGTGGGCCGACGACGTGTCGGGCCAGGCCATCGAGAGCGGCCACTTCATTCCCGAGGAGAACCCGGCTGAGACGCTGAAGGCGTTGCGAGCGTTCTTCCTCTAAAGCGGCAACCAGGCTGGCCGGTCGACCTGTACCGCCTTGCCGTCCGCCGTGAGCTCGCCGTCGATGCGGTCCAGCCGCACCAGGGCCATGGCCCGCCCGTCCTGACCCGACAGCACCTCGCCGGCCCTGCGGTCCCCCAGCAGGACCTCGGCGTCGAAGGCGGGCGCCGCGCCGTCGAAGGTGATCGGCAGCATGCGGTTCTTGATCTGGCCCCGGCGTTTCATGCGCGAGGTGGTCTCCTGGCCGACGAAGCAGCCCTTGTGGAAATCGATGCCGTTCAGCAGGTCGAAATTGGCCTCGATGGGATAGGTCTTCTCGCTGCCCCAGTCGGCGGGACCGGGCACGCCGAGCGCCAAGCGGTGGGCGTCGTAGGCGGCCTCGTCGACTGGCGTGGCGTCGGAGGGCGCAACCGCGCCGTAGCCGCGCCAGCCCAAGGCCTGCAGCCTAGGATCGGCGATCCAGCCCTCCGGCGCGCCCTCGCCGCCGAACAGCACCGACACCGGTGTCTCGTCCGCCGCGATCGTCACCTTGGCCCGCAGCCGGTACATGGTCAGGCGCAGGATCAGGGCCGCGCGATGCTCGACCTCCACGTCCAGCGATGCGCCGTCCTGCCGCCCCACCACGAACAGGTCGAACAAAAGCCGTCCTTGCGGGGTCAGAAGGGCCCCGAAGCGCGCTTCGCCCGGTTGGAGCGTTTCCACGTCCTGGGTGATCAGGCCCTGCAGGAAGTCCCGCCAGTCCTCGCCCCCCAAAGCGATCAGGGCCCGGCTTTTCAGAACGGCGTAGGAGCGATCGGTCGTCATGGGGTCGAAGTTAGGGATCGCACGGGTGGAGCGCCAGCGCGCGGAGCTCTATAGAGGGGCGATGACCCCCGGGTCCTTCCCGATTCTGTTCATCACCGCCACGCGGATTGGCGACGCCGTGCTCTCTTCCGGGCTCATCCGGAAACTGCTGGCCGAAATTCCGAGCGCCCGCTTCACCATCGTCGCCGGCCCCGTCGCCGCGCCGCTGTTCCTCAACGTGCCGAACCTCGAGGAGATCATCGTCTTCGAGAAGGCCAAGGACGGCCGCCACTGGTTCCGCCTGTGGCGCCAGGTGCGCAAGCGCCGCTGGGGCCTGGTGGTGGATCTGCGCGGCTCGGCGATCTCCGGCTTCCTGAAGCGCGACCGCCGCGCGGTGTTCAAGCGTCCGCCCACGCCGGTGCACAAGGTGGTGGAGGCCGCCCGCGTCCTGCAGATCGAGGACGATCCCCCCGCGCCTCATCTCTACACCTCGCCCGAGACCGAGGAGATGGCGGCTGAGCTGACCGCCGGCGACGGCCCGATCCTGGCGCTCGCCCCCTCGGCCAACTGGGTGGGCAAGACCTGGCCGGTGGAGCGCTTCGCCCAGACCGCCATTCAGCTGCTGGGCGACGACGGCCCCCTGGCCGGCGCGCGGCTGATGGTGCTGGGCGGACCCGAGGACGCCCAGGCGACCCAGTCCCTGCGCAACGTGGTCCCCAAGAGCCGCTTCATCGACCTGGTAGGGAAGGTGGACCTGCTCACCGCCTATGCCTGCCTGAAGCATGCCCGCCTGTTCATCGGCAACGATTCCGGTCTGATGCATATCGCCGCCGCCGCGGGCGTACCGACGGTCGGCCTGTTCGGTCCCTCGGACGAGAACCTCTACGGCCCCTGGGGCGCCGACACCCGGGTGGTGCGGGGACCGCGCGATTTCCCGGCCATCCAGGCGGTCGATCCGGGCTTCCAGCAGGCGCTCTGTCATATGATGGACCTGCCCGTCCACACCGTGGTCGCCACGGCGCGCGACCTGCTGGCGAAGACGGCCGGGACAAGATGAGCGAGACCCACGACCTGATCATCCAGGGCGGCGTGGTGATGCGCGACGACCGCCCCCGAGCCTGGGCGAACCGGTCCGCTACTCCGGGACATTTGCGGGGTTAGCTTCGCGGCGGACGCGAGTCGGCTTGTCAGGACATCTCCGGCGTGCAAACCCGTGCCCGGTTTGTTCTGGGGGATTACATGTCCATATCCGATGACGCCGCGCCTCCGCGCGGCGAGAGCTTGGTGTTCGGCCAGAGCCTGAAGCCTAGCGGCCTGGTGGGCCTGAGCTTCAAGAACGGCCTGCTGAACATCGTCACCCTGACCCTCTATCGCTTCTGGGCGTAGACCGAGGTTCGGCGGCGGATCTGGAAGGGCGTCACCCTCAACGGCGAGGCCTTCGAATATACCGGCCGCGGGAAGGAGCTGTTCCTGGGCTTCCTGCTGGCCCTGCTGCTCGTGGTCCTGCCGCTGCTGATCGTGGTGTTCACCGCGCAGTTCCTGGCCCCGAAACTGGCCGTCCTGATCATCCTGCCGGTCTATCTGCTGCTCTTCTACCTGATGGGGTTCGGGCAGTTCACGGCCTTCCGTTATCTGGCCAGCCGTACGAGCTGGCGAGGGGTCAGGTTCGCCTTGAAGGGCTCTCCCTGGCGATATGCCTGGAGCTACATCGGCAACATGCTGCTGATCGCGATAAGTCTCGGCTGGTTCGCGCCGGCCGCGGAGCGCCGCCTGGCCGCGCCCCTGTGGGATGGCCTGAGGTTCGGCGACCGTGAGTTCCGCTTCGATATCGACCGGGCGCGGAAGGTCGGGCTGTACGGCCCCTTCACGCTCTTCTGGGTCAGCGGCGTCGTGCTCTACAGCGTCTTCATCGGCGTCATGGTGGGCCGGATGGCGACCATGATGCCGCAGGCCCCGACGGCGCCGAGCCTGGCCTTCATCGGGTTCGTCTATGCCGGCCTGTTCGTCTGGGTGGTGATCATGACGATCCTGTCGGCGCCTTATCAGCCGCCGTCCTGCGCACCTTGGCGGCCGGGACCTCGCTGGAGGCGGCGCGGTTCAGTTTCAAGGTGGGCTGGATGGAGCTGGCGGGGCTGATGCTCACCAACCTGCTGCTGGTGATCTTCACCCTCGGGTTCCTGACCCCGGTGGTGGAGGCCCGCACGGCCCGGTTCCTGATCCGCCGCCTGCGCAGCGAGGGCGTGGCCGACCTGGCCGCCGCCCGCCAGGCCGAGCAGGGCCCGCGGACCGGAGAAGGCCTGGCCGACGCTTTCGGCATGGCCACGGTCTGACCCCTCGTGCAGGCCAGTTTCAATGACGGGCTGACGGCCCGGTCTCCGCCGGTCGGAGTGATCGTCGAGGGCGAGCGCCTGACGTTCGACGCCGACGGCCAGACCCATGTTTGGTCGCTGGCCGACCTGCAGATCGAGGACCTGGGCGAACGTCTGCGGCTGTCGCATCCGAAGATCGGTGACGGACGCCTGACCGTGGACGCCGCCGCTTGGCGCGCCTCGGTCGGTGGCGTGCGCGCCGAGCGCCGCCACCGGTCTCGGGAGACGCGGCTTGTGGTGGGCCTGGCCGTGGCCGGCCTGGGCATCGCCGCGGTGGTGTTCATCGGCGTCCCGGCCGCCTCGGGTCCCGTGGCGCGGGCGACCCCGCCGGACATCGAAAAGCGCATGGGCCGCAATTTCGAGGGTCAGCTCTCCCTCGGCTTCCGACGCTGCAACGGCGAGGCGGGTCAGACGGCGCTGGCCACCTTCGGCCACCGGCTGCAGAACGCCGCCGACACCCCCTTCGATATCCGGGTCCGCGCGGTCCAGGCGCCGATGGCCAATGCCTTCGCCCTGCCGGGCGGTGCGGTGATGGTCACCGATGACCTCATCGACATGGCCAAGACACCCGACGAGCTTTCCGCCGTCATCGCCCATGAGGCCGCCCATGTGGAGCGCCGCCACGTGATGCAGGCCGTCTGGCGTTCCCTGGGCCTCGGCCTGGTGTTGGACGCTGTTGTGGGCGGCGGCAGCGGGGCCGGGCAGCAGGCCGTGCTGCTGGCCGGCTCGGTGGCCGACCTGCGGTTCAGCCGCAGCGCCGAACGCGAGGCCGACATCCGCGGCCAGCAACTTCTGGAAAAGGACGGCCTGTCGTCCCAGGGCATGGCGCCCTTCTTCCAGCGCATCGCCGCCAACGGTGATGGACCCAACGCCGTGGCCGTAAAGGAGCTGATGTCCAGCCACCCTGACAGCCTGCGCCGGGCCCATGAGAGCGCCGCTCGCGCCCATCCCGGCGCAGCGGCCTTCACCCCGGCGGAGTGGACGGCGATCAAGGCGGCCTGCGACAAGCCCAAGCGGACCCTGGAGCGGATCCTCAAGGACCCCCTGGGCGCCTGATCATCGGTTGCGGAATTTTCGCAGACCCTGTCGAATCCGCTCCGGGCGGCGCGTCTCTCCCACAGACGACACGCTGAAAGGACACTTCGATGCAGTACATGCTTCTGGTTTATGAACCCGAGCGCCTCGACCAGGGCGTTGAAGGCCGGGCCAGCCTAAGGGAGGTCGGGGGCAAACACATGGCGCTTGCCAAGGCCATGCGCGAGGCCGGCGTCATGAAGTCCGGGGACGGTCTACAGGGCGTCGCCACCGCCACTACGGTCCGCACGACGCAGGCAGGCCAGACCCTGCACGACGGCCCGTTCGCTGAAACCCGCGAGCACCTGGGCGGCTACTATCTGATCGAGGTGGCGGACCTGGACGAGGCGCTGACCTGGGCCAGGCAGGTGCCGATCCGCCCCGGCGGTTCGTGCGAAGTGCGGCCCGTGGCCGTCTACTGAGAAGTGCGGCCCGTGGCCGTCTACTGAATGGATATCGGGCGGGCGATCTCGGAGGCCCGGCCTCGCGTCCTGGCCGTCCTGGCCGCCCGCCTGCGCGACCTGGACCAGGCCGAGGAGGCCTTCGCCGAGGCCAGCGCCGCGGCGGT
>JAYVDG010000238.1:0-2195 GCA_043749525.1 Phenylobacterium sp. | reverse complement strand
GTGACCACAGAGTCCTTCTCCCCTTGCGGAGTCGAGAGCGGTCGGATGAGGGGTCGCGCCAGCCTCACCCACTGATCGTCATCCTCGGGCTTGTCCCGAGAATCCATAAACACCGTGGTGCAGGTCACGCTCGGCGGCGCAGTTCGCGCGCTCTGCGGAAAGACGGAGATCATGGATCCTCGGGACAAGCCCGAGGATGACGACCCTAAACTGGATAGGGCTATCGACCCCTCATCCGACCCTGCTCCGCAGGGCCACCGTCGAGAACGAGCCGGACATGTCCGGCTATGGAGTTCGCCAACGCTTTGGCGAACTCCCGCTCTCGACCCCGCAAGGGGAGAAGGACAGTCGAGGCTTTAGAAAACCTCCGGTCTCGGCGGCAAGAACCTACCTTCCAAATCCCGGCGGCGGGGTTAGGGTCTCGGCTAACAGCGACCCTCCAGAGACCAGACCCATGGCCGACGCCGCCGACACCTCCGCCTATGACGCCGCCCGCTACAAGCGCGCCGGCCGCGGAAAGATCTACGAGTCCATCATCGACACCATCGGCGACACGCCTCTGGTGGCCCTGCCCAACCTGACCAGGGCGCTGAAGCCCAAGGGGACGGTGCTGGCCAAGCTGGAATTCTTCAATCCGATCGGCTCGGTGAAGGACCGGATCGGGGTGGCGATGATCGAGAGCCTGGAGGCTCGCGGCATCCTCAAGCCCGGCGGCGCCATCATCGAGCCCACCAGCGGCAACACCGGCATCGCGCTGGCCTTCGTCGCCGCCTCGAAGGGCTACAAGCTGACCCTGGTCATGCCGGAAAGCATGTCCATCGAGCGGCGCAAGATGCTGCTGATCCTCGGCGCCAAGCTGGAGCTGACCCCGGCCGAGCGTGGCATGGCCGGCGCGGTGGCGAGAGCCAAGGAGCTGGTGGACGCCACGCCGGGCGCCGTCATGCCCCAGCAGTTCGACAACGCCGCCAACCCGCTGATCCACCGGGTCTCGACGGCCGAGGAGATCTGGAACGACACGGCCGGCGCCGTGGACGCCGTGGTCTCGGGCGTCGGCACTGGCGGCACCATCACCGGGGTCGGCCAGGTGCTGAAGGCGCGCAAGCCCTCCCTGCGGATGATCGCCGTCGAGCCCGAGGCCTCACCGATCCTCTCGGGCGGCAAGCCCGGGCCGCACAAGATCCAGGGCATCGGGGCGGGCTTCGTCCCCTCCATCCTCGACCGTGGGGTGATCGACGAGATCATCCAGGTCTCCAACGACGACAGCTTCGCCATGGCGCGGCGGGTGGCGCGCGAGGAAGGTATCCCCGTGGGGATTTCCTCGGGCGCGGCCCTGACGGCGGCCTTCGATGTGGCCTCGCGCGACGATTTCGTGGGCAAGACCGTGGTGGCCATCATCCCGAGCTTCGCCGAGCGCTACCTCTCCACCGCCCTGTTCGACGGCCTGTAGGAGCGTCCTGTCCGTGCGCGCCGCCGTCGTCGGCTGCGGCGTCGCGGGCATGGCGGCGGCCGTGGCCCTGGCGCGCCGGGGCCACCAGGTTACCCTGCTGGAATGCTTCGACAGTCCCCGGCCCCTGGGCTCGGGCCTGTTGCTGCAGCCCTCGGGGTTGGCAGCGCTGCGGGTGCTGGGCCTCGAGGAGGCCATGCTGGCGGCGGGCGCGCGGATCGACCGGCTGGACGGCCGTGACCTCGCCGGGCGGCGCATCCTCGACATGGCCTATGCGCACTGGCGGCCCGGCGGCTTCGGCCTCGGCGTCCACCGCGCCACCCTGTTCCAGCTGCTGCATGACGCCCTGGCGCCCGCTGGGGTGACGGTGTTGACCGGGGTCGATGTTGTCGGCCTGGAGGATCCGGCCCAGCCGCGCCTGCTGGACTCCGAGGGCCGGGTCCACGGTCCCTTCCACCTGGCGGTGATCGCTGACGGCTCGGCCTCGCGGCTGCGCAGGCTGGTGCGGCCCAGGGCGAGGGCGCCGCTCTATCCCTGGGGCGCGGTGTGGGCCAATGCGCGGGATGCCGAGGGTGCGTTTTACGGCGCCCTGCACCAGCGCTATGACGCCGCCTCCACCATGATGGGGGTCCTGCCCATCGGCGCCGGGCCCGACGGAACACAAGGACAGGTCAGCCTGTTCTGGTCGATGCCGGTGGCGGCCATGGACGCCTTCTTCGCCGGCGATCTCGCCGCCTGGCGGACCCGGGCG
>JAYVDG010000237.1:0-2195 GCA_043749525.1 Phenylobacterium sp. | reverse complement strand
CTTCACCTGGTGGTTGGCGTTGAGCCAGGAGAAGACCCAGACCCCATAGGCGTTCACCAGGAACACCTTCTTCTGGATCGCGCTGAAGAAGCTCTTCTTCAGGGCAGAATCCACCATCAGCATGCCGTAGCCCTGCTTGACGTAGTGCCAGCCCACGAAGAAGGCCATCAGGTTGCCGCCGAAGCCCAGCAGGCGAGAGTCGGCGCTCATCACGGCCGCCGCCAGATAGGCCGCCAGCCCCAGCGGCACGACGATTCCGGCGAAGATGTAGCGGCCCCGAAGCGCCGGAGCGTGGGTTCCTGACAACGCTTTGGCCCCGAAGCCCCGGTAGAAGATCTGATACGAGTGGGCGAAATGCGGGTGGTTGAGGATGTTGATAAGCATCCACATCACCGCCGCCAGCGGCGCGGCGACCTTGTCGGCCGGCAGCAGCAACAGCACGGGAAAGGCCAGCAGCGACCCGCCCCCCAGCAGCAGGAAGTCGGCGGCCGGGCCCCACAGATAGCGGCGCGGCGTGGCGGCGAGCTTGGCCGCGACGGCTTCACCCATTGTGATCGACATGGCGTCCTCCGCCCCACGGTTAACGCCAGGATGACGGGCAATGCTTAGGCCCCGGTGAACGGCGCTTGTCGGACGCTAAGGAAGGCTGTTCAGATCGTCTCCAAGCCGCGCCGCCAGAGCGCCGGCCAAGGGACGGAACACAGGCATGGACTACGATCTGATCGTTGTCGGCGGCGGTATCGGTGGCTGCGCCCTGTCGGCCGTGATGGCGCAGGCGGGCGCCAAGATCCTGCTGCTGGAGGCCTCCGAGGCCTCCGAGGTCTACTAGGACAAGGTGCGCGGCGAGTGGATCGCCCCCTGGGGCGTCACCGAGGTCAAGCGCCTGGGGCTCTACGACCTGCTGGTGGGGGCCGGAGGCCACCCCATCGAGACCCACATCTCCTACGACGAGAACCGCACCCCGGAAGACGCCCGCTCCACCCCCGCGCCGCTGGGCATCTTTGCGCCCGGCGTCCCCGGGCCGCTCTGCCTGGGCCACCCACATCACTGCCAGACCCTGTTTGACGAGGCCGTCCGCCGGGGCGTCGATGCGCGGCGCGGGGTGCAGGTGATGTCAGTGGCCGGCGGGGCTGCGCCCACCGTCACCTTCCGCCAGGGCGACCAGGAAACCACCGTCACCACCCGCCTGCTGGTGGGCGCCGACGGCCGCGCCTCCCTGGTCCGCGAGACCCTGGGTATTCCCCTGCACCAGGACGCCCCGCACCACATGTTCGCCGGCATGCTGGTGGAGGGCGCGCCCGACTGGGACGAGAAGATGCAGGCCATCGGGGTCGAGGGCGACTTCTCCTTCCTGGCCTTCCCACAGGGGTCCGGCCGCGTGCGGCTCTACGGCAGCTACGCCCTGGACCAACGCCGCCGGTTCGCGGGGCCGGAGGGTGCGCAAGCCTTCCTGGAGGCCTTCCGCATGGAGTGCTCGCCGGACAACGTTCACCTGGCGGCCGCCAAGCCGATCGGGCCGCTGCTCTCCTATTTCAACAACGACGCCTGGACCGACGCGCCCTTCGCCCCGGGCGCGGTGCTGGTGGGGGACGCCGGCGGTTGGAACGATCCGATCATCGGGCTTGGCCTCTCCATCACCTATCGCGACGTCCGCCTGGTCGCCGACATCCTGAAGGCGCAAGCCGACTGGGCCAAGGCCGATTTCACCCCCTATGCGGAGGAGCGCGCCGAGCGGATGCGCCGCCTGCGTTTCACGGCCAGCATCGTCTCGACCCTGGAGGCCGAGTTCGGCGAGACCGCGCGCGCCCGGCGCGACAGCCTGCACGACCGCGCCGGCCAGGACGCCTCCCTGCGCGCCCACACCTTCGCGGTGATGGCCGGGCCCGAGGTCCTGCCGCCCGAGATCTTCACCCCCGAGCACCGGGCCCGCGTCCTGGGAGAAGCCTGATGGAAGCGTTCAACCGCCGCTGGCTGGCCGCCTGGACCGCCAAGGACGTCGAGGCCCTGCTCACCTTCTACGCCCCCGACACCCTCTATTTCGACCAGCAGACCGCCGCCGGCATCCAGGGGCGCGAGGCCCTGGCCGCCTATCTGAAGGGCCTGTTCGGCATGACGCCCCCCATGCGCTACGAGGCCGAGGCGGTCTGGGAGATCAGGGGCGGCTTCTGCGGCCGCTGGTACTGCACCATCGGGGA
>JAYVDG010000236.1:0-15818 GCA_043749525.1 Phenylobacterium sp. | reverse complement strand
CCACATAGGGCATGATGCGGTGGGCCAGCAGGGCGTTGGTGTCGCCCAGCACCGGCACGCCGCGGATCCCCGCCGGACTGCGGGCGGCGCGGTCGTCGAACACGCCCAGGATATTGGCCTCGCGGCTCAGCAGGGTGGCGACGATCAGCCGCTCGGCGGCGCCCGTGGCGCCCACCACGACGATATTGGGGGTCAGGCGGCCGCTGGCGCGCCAGCGCCGCACGCACAGCCACCAGACGATGTGCAGGACATAGGTGGTGGCGAAGGCCACGGGCCCCCAGGCGCCGAGGGCTGGGAGCAGCTTGGCCAGGGGCACGAAGGGAAACAGGATGGCGCAGGTCGCGCCGGCGCCCACGGCGAAGGCCGCGCTGAGGCGAGCGAGGTGATAGGCTAGGCCTTCGCGGCGGTTGAAGCCATAGGCTCGGAAGGTCGACAGGCTGAGCAGGACGGTGAGCGCCCCGGCGCAGGCCACCGAAAGACCCGCCGCCCCGGCCGCGCCCAGGGTGTGGGCGACGGCCCCGGCCACCACCAGCATGACGGCGTCGCCGCCTTGGAACATCCGGGCCACGACACGGCCTTGCAGGCGCGCGCGGGTGGGGATCAGCGACTTGGGACGGAACGGACCGCGTCGATCCTCGGTCGCGCCCCGCTCGGCCGGCGGCAGATCCGTACGACGCTCAGGCGCGGGCGACTCAGGACTTGAGCCCTGGCTTTCCTTGCGTTGGAATTGAACGACGGAGGACATTGGGGGAGGAGCCGCACACGCACAATTGAGAAGCCACATTGTGCCGCAGCGATCTGATCGTCGAGTTAACGACCGAGCGTGTTCTTTGAATTGACGGGATTTGACGCACCCCGGACGAAACCGTTCGACCTCGATTGCCAGCCGCATTCGAAACAGCTATCGGTCCCGCCCTTGATGGTGACGTGGCCGAGTGGCTGAAGGCAACGGTTTGCTAAATCGTCATACGTGAAAGCGTATCCAGGGTTCGAATCCCTGCGTCACCGCCAAGGTTCTCTCCTACTTCTTCAGGCACAGCCACCGCGCGCGGTGGAAGTTGGCGACGTTGTCGACCCAGCCGGTGACCCTCGGGCTCACCAGGTTGCGGTTCACGACGTAGTAGATCGGCGCGATGGCCTCGTCGCTCAGCATGGTCTGCTCGGCCCGTTTCAGGATATCAGCCCTCTTGACCGCGTCGGGCTCGCGGTCGGCGGCGTTGAGCAGGGCGTCGTAGGCAGGGTTCTTGTAGTCCCCATAGTTCTGACCGCCGGTGTCGGACTTCATCAGGCTGAGGAAGGTCACCGGGTCGTTGAAGTCGGCGAACCAGCTCATGGCGCCGATCCCGAAGTCGCGGTTGCGATAGGCGGCGAAGGCGACCTGGCTCTCGTTCTGAACGATCCTGGCGTTGACGCCGATGGCGGCCCAATCGGCCTGGACCGCACTGGCCAGCAAGACCGTGTCGGGACTGTTGGAGATCTTCAGTTCGAAGCTGAGCTTGCGGTTCGGGCCATAGCCCGCGGCGGCCAGCAACCGTTTGGCGTCGGCCTGCCGTTCGTCCAGCGCCTTTCCCGCCCAGGAGGTCGCGGCGCCCCTGACGTAGTTGGCGGTGCCCGGCGGCACGAAGGCGTAGGCCGGGATCTGGCCGGCCCGCATCAGTTTCTGGGTAATGAACTCGCGGTCGATGGACTCCGAGAGGGCGCGGCGGACGCGAATGTCCCGGAAGGCCTCGATTTCCCGGGTGTTGAAGGAGAGATAGGAGGTGGCCAGCGAGTTCTTGGCCCGGACGACGTCGGGCATCCGCTCTTTCAGCCGGATGAAGCGGTTGGACTGGAATGAGGTGTTCACGTCCAGCTCGCCGCGCGCGATGCGCCGCTCGGCCATCACCGAGTCGGGGGTGGGGAAATAGTCGATACGGTCCACGCAGACGTTCTTGGCGTCGTAGAAATAAGGGTTCTTCACCACCTCGATGTGGTCCCCCAGTTTCCAGCTCATCAGCTTGTAGGGGCCGTTGCTGACATAGCGGCCGGGCTTTACCCAGGAGTCGCCCCACTTCTCGACGGCGTGTTTCGGCACCGGGAAGAAGCTCTGGTGCTTCAGCAGTTCCGGCAGATAGGGGGCCGGATGCTCCAGGGTCAGCTCTAGGGTCTGGGCGTCGATGGCCCGCGCACCCACGGCGCTCAGCGGAGCCTTGCCCTCGTTAACCGCCTGGCCGTTCTTCAGCAGGTAGACGAGGTAGGAATAGATCGAGGCGGTCTTGGGATCGAGGATCCGGCGATAGGCGAAGACGAAGTCGTCGGCGGTGACGGGAACCCCGTCCGACCACTTGGCGTCGTCGCGCAGGTGGAAGGTCCAGGTGAGGCCGTCGTGGCTGGTCTCCCACGAGGTCGCCATGGCCGGGATCGGCGCGCCCTCCGGCGAGTCGGTGGTCAGGCCGAAGATCAGGTCGGCGATGATCGTGAACTCGTCCACGAGGTTTGATGTCTGCGGATCCAACGATCCGGCCTCGCCACTGCTGCCATAGGCCAGGCACACCTCGCCAGCGGGGCAGGGCGGGCGGCTGACCTTGGCCTGACAGCCGGGCAGCAGCAGGGCTGCGAGACCGAGGCCGGCGAGCAGGGCGGGGCGGAGACTCTTGGAGACCATCGCCTAGTCGTCCCACCGCCGGAGCGCCCTGTCGAGGCTTGGCCGCGTCGCCAAGAAAAACCACGTGCATCGCCGCTCCCGCGCGCTATGTCGGACATCTCGCGCCGCCAGAGCGTACGGAGGGGATCATGGGTTATTCCGAAAAGCAGTTCCGGTTTGACGGCGCGGACGGCGCCTCCATCGCCGGCTTCCGCTGGGCCGACGAGAGCGTCACCCCGCGCGCGGTGCTTCAGATCGCCCACGGCATGGGCGAGCACGCCCGACGCTATCCCGATCCCCTGATCCCGATCATGGCCGACGGCTTTGTTCTCTATGCCGACGACCATCGCGGCCACGGCTATTCCGCCCCCTCCAAGGAAGCCCTGGGCGACTTCGGCGAGAACGGCGCGGAACTGGTTGTGGAGGATATCGCCCGCCTGACAGACCTGGCGCGGGCCGAGAACCCCGGCCTGCCGCTGGTCCTACTAGGCCACAGCCTGGGTTCGTTCTTCTCCCAGGCCTACGCCTTCGACCATGCCGGCAAGATCGACGGCCTGGTGCTGTCGGGCACAGCGGCCTTCGGCGACCGCACTGGCCCGGCCAAGAAGCTGGACGAGATGAACGCCGACGGGCCCAAGCCGCGCACCCCCTATGACTGGCTGTCGCGCGACGACGCCGAGGTGGACAAGTACATCGCCGACCCGCTGTGTGGCTTCTCCCGCCAGCCCAGCGCCGCCGACAGCTTCGGCCGGGTCAGCGCCCGCCTGCGCGACCCCGCGGAGATCGCCAGGATTCCCAAGGACCTGCCGCTCTACATCTTCGTGGGCGACAAGGACCCCATCAACCGCGACCTCGAACTGCTTCACCCCCTGGTCAACCGTTACCGCGAGGCGGGTCTCACTCGGATGGTGGTGAAAATCTATGAAGGCGGCCGTCACGAGATGCTGAACGAGACCAACCGCGACGAGGTGGTCGCCGACCTGCTGGCCTGGCTGCGCAAGACGGTGGGCTGAGGCATGCTCAGGCCCGGTTGGCCGCCACCATGGTCTCGTTGGCCATGAGGTCAGAGGGGTCGTCGGCGTCCATGATCTTCAAAAGCTTGGCCCGGGCGCGGTTCACCCGGCTCTTGATGGTGCCCACCGCGCAGCTGCAGATCTTGGCGGCCTCTTCGTAGGACATTCCCGCCCCGCCCACCAGGATCAGGGCTTCGCGGTGCTCGTCGGGCAGGTGCTTCAGCGCGTCCTGCATGGCGTGCATGGCCACGCTCCAGTCCTGGGTCGGCGGCGTCTTCAGCGCCCCGGCATACTCGCCCCGTTCGTCGCGCACCTCGCGGCGGCGGCGGATGACCTGGGTGTAGTAGGTGTTGCGCAGGATCGTGAACAGCCAGGCCCGCAGGTTGGTGCCGGTCTCGAACTTGTCGCGGTTGGTCCAGGCCTTGATCAGGGTGTCCTGCACCAAATCGTCGGCATCGGATCCATTGTGGCAGAGCGACCATCCGAAGGCTCGCAACGCTGGTATCATCCGCACCACGTCGTCACGCCAGTCGGTGTCGTCGGTCATGCGTTCCTCGATCCGCGCCCCGCCACCCTCTTGATGAAGACCAACGGCCGTCATTCGTCGGTGATGCAACGCAGCCAGACTCCATCTGTTCCGACTTGCGGTTGCCAGCCGGAGACCCAATCTAAGGAACGAAGAACGACGTTCGGCGTTGCCGAAACCTAGTGGCGAAATCCGCGTCGAGTTTGACGCGGCCGTTCTGACCTATTCAGGAGGATCCCATGGCGCATTCCGACGACGGTGGGTCTGTGCCCGCACCCCTCCGCGGCGCCGTGGGCCAGCCGGCTGCCCGCTACCATCGGATCCGCCAGGCCACCGAGGACCTGGTGCGGCACCTGTCGCCCGAGGACATGGCCGCCCAGTCCATGCCCGACGCCAGCCCCGCCAAATGGCACCTGGCTCATACGACCTGGTTCTTCGAGACCTTCCTGCTCAAGCCCAATCTCGTGGGTTATCGCCCCTTCGACGAGCGCTACGCCTATCTGTTCAATTCCTACTACGAGGCGCTTGGCCCCCGGCAGCCCCGGCCGGAGCGTGGCCTGCTGACCCGGCCCTCCCGTGACGAGGTACTGGCCTACCGCGCCCATGTGGACGAGGGCATGCATCACCTGCTGTCGTCGGGAGTCGCCGGCCTGTCGGACCTGCTGGACCTGGGCCTGGCCCATGAGGAACAGCATCAGGAGCTGATCCTGATGGACATCCTCCACCTCTTCGCCCAGTCGCCGCTCAAGCCCGCCTATTCCCCCACAACCGCCCTGCCGGTCAGCGCCGATCCCGGTCCGGCCGGCGTCGTCGCCTTCGATGGCGGCCTGGTGGCGATCGGTCATGACGAAGGAGGCTTCGCCTTCGACAACGAGGGTCCGCGCCACCAGGTCTTCCTGCAACCGTTCAAGCTGGCCGACCGGCTGGTGACCAATGGCGAGTGGCTGGCCTTTATGGCTGACGACGGCTACGCCAAGCCCGAGCTCTGGCTCGCCGAGGGCTGGGCCCAGGTGCGGGAACAGGGCTGGAGCGCACCGGCCTATTGGCAGCAGGGCGAGTATGGCTGGCTGGCCATGACCCTGCAGGGCCTGCGCGCCATCGCTCCTCATGCGCCGGTCACCCATATCAGCTTCTACGAGGCCGACGCCTACGCCGCCTGGGCGGGCGCCCGCCTGCCCACCGAGGCCGAGTGGGAACACGCCTCGAACGGCCTGCCGGTGGCCGGCAATTTCATGGGCTCGGGCCAGCTCGGCCCGGCCGCCGCGACAGCGGGCGGGGGGTTGCGCCAGATGTTTGGCGATGTCTGGGAGTGGACCCGCAGCGCCTATTCCCCCTATCCCGGCTTCCACCCGGCGGCCGGCGCCGTGGGCGAGTATAATGGTAAGTTCATGAGCGGCCAGATGGTGCTGCGCGGCGGCTGTCACGCCACGCCGCCGGGCCACGCGCGGGCGACCTACCGCAACTTCTTCCATCCCGATCAGCGCTGGATGTTCTCAGGGCTGCGCCTGGCGTGGGACGGGGAGCCGCGCGTGCATAGGCAGACCGATGGCAGTTTCGCCGCCGACGTGCTGGCGGGCCTGGCCAGACCGCAGAAGACCATTCTTCCCAAATACTTCTACGACGCCGAGGGCTCGCGCCTGTTCGAGGAGATCTGCGACCTTCCGGAATACTATCCCACCCGCACCGAGGCCGCCCTGCTGCGCGCCAAGGCCGGTGAGATGGCTACCGCCATCCCCCTGGGCGCCGCCCTGGTGGAGTTCGGCAGCGGCGCCAGCACGAAGACCCGCCTGCTGCTAGACGCCGCGCCGCAGCTCGCGGCCTACGTCCCCATCGACATCAGCAAGTCGGCGCTGGACGAGGCTGCCGAAGCCATCGGCCGCGACTACCCCAATCTGATCGTGGCGCCCCTGGTGGATGACTTCACCACCGCGCTGCGCCTGCCCCAAGCGGTGGCCGGCCTGACCAGCGTCGGTTTCTTCCCCGGATCGACCATCGGCAACTTCCGGCCTGAGGAGGCGGTCGCCTTCCTGGCCAGCGCCCGACGGCTGCTGGGGCACGGCGCGGCCTTCCTGGTGGGCATGGATATCGTCAAGGACGAGGCGGTCCTGGTGGCGGCCTATGACGACGCCAAAGGCGTGACGGCGGCCTTCAACCTGAACCTGCTGACCCGGATCAACCGCGAACTTGGCGGCGACTTCGATCTGGCCGCCTTCCAGCACCGCGCAGTGTGGAACGCTCAGGAAAGCCGGATGGAAATGCATCTGGTCAGCCGCCGCGATCAGGTGGTTCACATCGCGGGGCGCACCTTCCACTTCGCGGCCGGCGAAAGTCTGCATACCGAAAACTCCTACAAGTTCACGGTCGAGGGCTTCGGCAAGCTGGCGGCCGCGGCCGGTTGGCGGCTGGAAAACCAATGGGAAAGCGCCGAACCCACCTTCGCCATGGTCCTGCTCCGCGCATAGAGCGCGTCAGGGGCAATTGGCTTCCGGTTAACCCGCCCGGCGCGTGACACGTGAACAAGCAAACGGCCCCGAGGGGGCTCGGGGCCGTGGCTTAGTTCGGTCGGGGGTTGGGAGGGTTTAGCCTTCCAGCGGTCCGCGGGTGCGACCGCCGCCGCGGGAGGATTCTCCGCCCTTGCGACCGGCCGAGGCCGCGAGATCGCGGTCCTTGGCGAAACTGCGTTTCTCGCCCGGTACGCTCGCGCCACCCTTGCGGGCGATCTCACGTCGGCGCTCGGGGTTCATGGCGGCGAATCCGCGACGGGACTTCGGCTTGGCGGTGGGATCGAGGTCCATGGGGTTGCTCCTGCTATGCCTGCCTTGAGGAGATGCGGGGGGGCTGCATCAACTACGGTTACGCTCAGACAACCCTCAAGGCGCGCCAGAGGTTGCGCGGAAATTTGCGACCTATTCGCGGCCGGCGCTTTGAAAAGGACCCCACCCCCAGGCGACGGGCCCATAGAGCCGCGATCAACAGTCCGGGATGTCCGTTCCCGTAGGAGCGCCTAGAGCGGCAACTGGACGCGCGCGGTCAGGCCACCGCCCGGCCGGTTGGTCATAACGACGTCGCCGCCATGGCCCCGGGCCACCGAGCGGACGACAGCCAGGCCGAGACCGATGCCGCCGGTCTGGCGGCTGCGGGAGGGCTCGCGGCGGTAGAAGGGCTCGAACACCCGCTCGGCGTCCTCGGGCGGAATGCCGGGCCCGTCGTCCTCGATCTCGACATAGGCGCTGGTGGCGTCGCGATAGACCCGGGCGCGGGCCCGGCCGCCGAACTTCACGGCGTTCTCCAGCAGGTTGGTGAATAGCCGGCGCAGGGCGATCGGGTCGCCCTCCAGGATCACCTTGTCGCCGCGCTCCACCTGGGTGTCGCTGCCGGTCTCGGCCATCTCGTCGCAGACGCTCTCCAGCAGGGAGGAGAGCTCCAGGGGCGTCCGCTTGGCCGGCCCGCTGGCGTCGCGCACGAAGGTCAGGGCCGCGGAGATCATCTCCTCCATCTGGTCCAGGTCGGCGGACATCTTGACCCGTGTCTCCTCCGGAACGTTCTCGATGCGGAAGCGCAGGCGGGTCAGCGGGGTGCGCAGGTCGTGGGCGATAGCGCCCACCATGGCGGTGCGGTCCTCGACGTAGCGGCGCAGGCGGTCCTGCATCTCGTTGAAGGCGCTGACCGCGATCTTGATCTCCGCCGTGCCCTTCAGGGAGACCGGCAGCCGGGTTCCGCGCGGATCGCGGCCCAGCTGCTCGGCGGCGTCGGCGAACAGTTGGAAGGGATGGGCCAGCCGCCGCGCGAAGATGTAGGCCACCGGCGCCAGCAGGGCGGCCGACAGCAGCAGCCACAGCACGATGCGAAGCTGCCAGGGGTCGAGCCCCAGGCGCGGCGTCGGCCGGACCATGTCCCAGCGCCCGTCGGCACGCTGCACGGCCACATCGAAGGGGGCGATCAGGAAGTGCTCCTCCTGCTCGCCGCCGTCCCGGGCCATGCGGTCGCGGATGATGCGGAAGACCCGGCGGTCGGAGACCGGCAGGCGCGACGGCGCGGCGAACACCACCCGAGTCTCGGCAACCCCCAGTTCGCGGGCGAGCTCGGCGCGCATGTTGGGCACCATGCGGCCCTCCATGGTGGGCGAAGGCGCCTTGTCGACGATCTTCAGTTCCAGGGGCCGGCGTTCGGTCAGGCTAGGCGCGCGGCCCTTGAAGGTCTGCGCCACCTCGCTCAGCCGGTAGAAATCGGGGGCGGGCGGCGGCAGGACGAAAATCATCGTCAGGATGATCACCTGCGACGCCACCAGGGTGATGCCGATCAGGGTCAGCAGCCGGGCGAACAGCGAGGCGGTGGGCCGGCCCGACCAGGGCAGCCTCATGTCCGCTTCACCTTGGCGGTGAACATGTAGCCTTCGTTGCGGATCGTGCGGATCAGGTCGGTGCCGCCGCCGCCGTCGTCCAGCTTGCGGCGCAGGCGGCTGATCTGCACGTCGATGGCCCGGTCGAAGGCGTCTGAGTCCGGGCCGCGGGCGAAGTCGAGAAGCTGGTCGCGGGTCAGCACCCGCTGGGGCCGTTCGACGAAGGCGCGCAACAGCGAGAACTCGCCCGACGACAGGTTCACCACCACGCCCGGCGGCGAGCGCAGTTCGCGCCTCACCAGGTCCAGCCGCCAACCGGCGAACTCGCAGCCGGCGCCGATGGAATTGGCCTGACCGCGCTGCTCGGCGCGGCGCAGGACGGCGCGGACCCGGGCCAGCAGTTCGCGGGGATTGCAGGGCTTAGCCAGGTAGTCGTCGGCGCCCAGCTCCAGGCCGACGATGCGGTCGGTGTCCTCGCCCATGGCCGACAGAATGATGATCGGCGGGCCTTCGCCGCTGAGTCGGCGGGCGATGGACAGGCCGTCCTCGCCGGGCAGCATGACGTCCAGCACGATCAGGTCGACGGGACCGCGCTCCAGCGCCTGCTCCATCTCACGCGCGTCCCCGGCGGTCTCGACAAGATAGCCGTGCTTGCCCAGGAAGTCGGAGACGACGTCGAGGATGCCCGGGTCGTCATCGACCATCAGGATGCGGGCGGTCGCGGGGACCTGTTCGGTGCTGGGTTCCATTCGCGCCATTTTCAGCCCCTCCCGTAACGCACAGATTTCACGGCTGAAACTGGCTAATCCGCCGCAAGCACGTCGTCGGCGACATAGCCGTTGGTCTTCCGCTCGATGCCGAACCGCGACATGGGGCCGTGACCGGAGACAAAGGCCACGTCATCGCCCAGCGGCCACAGCTTGCCCGTGATGGAGTCGATCAACTGCTGGAAGTTTCCGCGCGGGAAGTCGGTGCGGCCGATCGAACCCTGGAACAGCACGTCACCCACCTGCGCGAACCGCGCCTCGCGGTGGAAGAACACCACATGGCCCGGCGTGTGGCCGGGACAGTGATAGACCTCGAAGCTGGTCTCCCCGAGGGTGACGGTGTCGCCGTCCTCAAGCCAGCGGTCGGGGGTAAAACACCTGGCCTCCGGCATGCCCCATTTGGCGCCACTCTCTTCCATCTGGTCGATCCAGAAGGCGTCGTCGCGGTGCGGGCCCTCGATGGGAACGCCGGTGATGGCCTTCAGGGCCGCCGTGCCGCCCGCATGGTCCAGATGGCCGTGGGTGATCCAGATCTTTTCCAGGGTCAGGCCATGGGCCTCCAGGGCGCCCATCAGGCGCGGGACCTCGCCGCCCGGATCGATGATCGCCGCCTTCAGGGTCTTCACACACCAGACGATGGTGCAGTTCTGCGCCAGGGGCGTGACCGGCGCGATGACGGCGCGGATGGGGGAGGCGGCGGTCTCGGACATGGCGCCAGCATCGGCCCATGTGGCCCACATGAAAAGGCCCGGGATGTGATCCCGGGCCCCTCAATCTTCGTTGGCTAGTGCGAGCCGGGCGGCGGCGCACCAGGCATCGGCGGCACCGATTCCGGCGGCGCGTCCGGGGACAGCTCGGGGACCTCCACGATGCCGCGGGCCATGTGGCTGTGGCGGAAGCCGTAGAGGAAGTAGACCACCAGGCCGATGGCCGCCCAGATCACGAACAGCAGCTGGGTTTCCTTCGACAGGCTGAAGAACAGATAGATGCAGCCGGCCGCCGCGAGCGGGGCCACCAGCATCACCGCGGGCGTGCGGAACGGACGCTTGCGGTCGGGGTCGGTCTTGCGCAGCACCATCACCGCGATCGCCACCATGGCGAAGGCGAACAGGGTGCCGGAGTTGGAAATGTCGGCCAGCACGCCCACCGGGAAGAAGGCGGCGAAGGCGGAGACGAACACCCCGGTGATGATGGTGATGACGTGCGGCGTCTTGAACTTCGGGTGCACCTTGGACAGCACCTCCGGAAGCAGGCCGTCACGGCTCATCACGAAGAAGATCCGCGTCTGGCCGAACATCATCATCAGGATGACCGAGGGCAGCGCCAGGCCGGCGGCGAGGCCGAGCAGGTTGCCGATCTGGGTCCAGCCGATCTTGCGCAGGGTCCAGGCGAGCGCCTCCTTGGAGCAGACCACGTGGTCGGCCGACAGGGCGCCGCAGGCGGCGGTCATCTCGGGGCTGCCGGGACGCAGGCCATGGCCCGCGGCGTCCATCACCGGCTGGGCGCCGACGGTGCCGATGACGCCCGAGGCCACCAGGATATAGAAGATGGTGCAGACGCCGAGCGAGCCGATCAGGCCGATGGGCATGTTGCGCTGCGGGTTCTTGGTCTCCTCAGCCGCCGTCGAGACGGCGTCGAAGCCCACATAGGCGAAGAAGATCGAGGCCGCGGCCGCCGAGATCCCGGCCATCCCGAGCGGGGCGAAGGGTTCGAAGTTCTCCATCTTGATGACCGGCAGGGCCAGGACGCAGAACAGGGTCAGGGCCGCGACCTTGATGGTCACCAGGAAGGCGTTGACGGCGGCGGACTCCCGCGTGCCGACGACGAGCAGGGCGGTCACCACCAGAGCGATGGCCGCGGCCGGCAGGTTGACGATCCCACCGTCCATAGGGCCCAGCACCAGGGCGTTGGGGATATCGATGCCGAAGGCGTTCTCGATCAGGCCGACGACATAGCCGGACCAGCCTACGGAGACCGCGCCGGCGGCGACGGCGTATTCCAGGATCAGGGCCCAGCCCACCATCCAGGCGACCATCTCGCCCATGACCGCATAGCTGTAGGTGTAGGCCGAGCCCGAAACCGGCACCATGGCCGACATTTCGGAGTAGCAGAGGGCGGCCACCGCGCAGACGAAGCCCGCGATGATGAAGGCCGCGATCATCCCGGGGCCTGCCTTCTGCGCCGCCTCTGCGGTCAGGACGAAGATCCCGGTGCCGATAATGGCGCCGATGCCCAGCATGGTCAGCTGGAAGGCTCCCAGGGAGCGGTGCAGTGATTTTTTCTCAGCGGTCGCGAGGATCGCGTCGAGCGGCTTTACACGCCACATATTCCCTCCCAATCGCGGCGGTCCCCCCGCCGCGCGAATTAAGCTTGCGCGACCGTGCGGTCTGCTCACCCAGCGGTCAAGCGGCAAGGCTTGGCGTGGCCGCTGGGCGCGGATAGACCCCCTGCATGCTGCCTGTTGAGGAAATCCTGCCTGCCTTGCAGGCGGCCCTGGTGGAAAACACCTCCGCCGTCCTGGTGGCGCCGCCTGGGGCCGGCAAGACGACGCTCGTCCCGCTGCGCCTGCTGGACGCGCCCTGGCTGGCCGGGGCCAAGATCATCATGCTGGAGCCGCGCCGTCTGGCCGCGCGGGCCGCCGCCGACCGCATGGCCAAGACCCTGGGCGAGCGGGTGGGGGAGACGGTCGGCTATCGGGTGCGGATGCAATCGCGCATCTCCGCCCGCACCCGCATCGAGGTGGTGACCGAAGGCGTCTTCGCCCGGATGATTCTGGGTGACCCGACCCTGGAGGGCGTCGGCCTCGTCATCTTCGACGAGTTCCACGAGCGCAGCCTCGACGCCGACCTGGGCCTGGCCCTGGCCCGCGACGCGCAAGCCCTGTTGCGCGACGACCTGCGCCTGCTGGTGATGTCGGCCACCCTCGACGGAGCCGCCGTCGCCCGACTGCTGGACGCGCCAGTGGTGGAGAGCCAGGGCCGCGCCTATCCCGTCGACACCCGCTATCTCGGCCGCGACGATCGCCAGCGCCTGGAGGACCGCACCGTGCGGGCCGTGGAGCGGGCGCTGGCCGAGGAAACCGGCAGCATCCTGGTCTTCCTGCCGGGGCAGGGGGAGATCCGCCGCACCGCCGACCTGCTGGCCGAGCGCGTCCGTCGCCCTGACGTGCTGATCGCGCCGCTCTATGGCGCGTTGGACCCGGCCGAGCAGGACCGCGCCATCTCTCCGGCGCCGCCAGGCGTGCGCAAAGTGGTCCTGGCCACCTCCATCGCCGAGACCAGTCTGACCATCGAGGGTGTCCGCGTGGTGATCGATAGCGGCGTGGCTCGCGTACCGCGCTTCGATCCCGCCAGTGGCCTAACCCGCCTGGCCACCGTGCGCGTCAGCCGCGCCGCCGCCGACCAGCGCCGGGGTCGGGCGGGCCGCACAGAGCCCGGCGTCGCCTACCGCCTGTGGGACGAGGCCGAGACCCGCGCCCTGCCGGCCTATGCCGACCCGGAAATCCTCGACGCCGACCTCTCGGGCCTGGCCTTGGATCTCGCCCGCTGGGGGGCGAAGGACGTGGAAACCATGGCCTTCCTCGATGCCCCGCCCGCCGCCGCCTTCACCGAGGCCCGTGGCCTGTTGCGACGGCTGGAGGCCCTGACCGAGGACGGCGTGCTCACCCCGCACGGCGAGGCGCTCAGCGAAATGCCGTTGGCCCCACGTCTGGCCCACATGATCCTAAGGGCGGCGGCCACTGGCCAGGCGGCCCGCGCCGCCCGCATCGCCGCCCTGGTGACCGAGCGCAACCTCGGCGGCCGCGACGCCGATCTGCGCCATCGTCTGGACAGCTTCGACCGCGACCGCTCGCCCCGCGCCCGTGACGCCAAAATCTTGGCCGACCGCTGGGCAGGGATGGCGGGCCGGGCCGGGAAGGATGATCCCCTCGACGATGGCCTACTGCTCGCCTTCGCCTATCCCGAGCGCATCGCCAAGGCCCGCGGCCCGACCGGCGAGTTCCAGCTGGTCAGCGGCCGGGGCGCCTTCGTCGAGGCCACCGACGCCCTGGCCCGCGAGAAGTGGCTGGCCATCGCCGAACTGGGCGGGGGCGAACGCCGCGACCGCATCCTGCTGGCCGCGCCCCTGGACGAAGCCGAACTCATCAGGGCCTTCGCCGACCAGCTGGTGGTCGAGAGCCGCCTGGAGGAAAGCGGGGGCGGCCGGCTGCGCGCCAAGCAGATCACCCGTCTGGGCCGCTTGGCCCTCCGCGAACAGATCGACGAAAACCCCGACCCCAGGCTCATCGCCGCCGCCCTGGCCGACCGGGTGCGCAATGAGGGTCTGGGCGCCCTGACCTGGGGGCCATCAGCTGACGCCTTGCGGGCCCGCGTCGGCTTCCTGCGCGCCTCGGGCGGTGACTGGCCTGACCTGTCCGACACCGCCCTGCTCGAAAAGCTCGACGGCTGGCTGGTCCCGCTGCTGCCGGGCCTGCGGTCCCTGGCCGCGCTGAAGCCCGACGCCCTGGACGGCGCCCTGCGATCGCTGATCCCGTGGGACCAGCAGCGCCGCCTCGACGCCGCCGCGCCGCTGCGCTGGACCGCGCCCACCGGCAACGCCTTCACCATCGACTACACCGCCGAGAGCGGGCCACGGGTGGATGTCCGGGTGCAGGAGGTGTTCGGCCTGACGGAGCATCCCACCGTGGCCGGCGGCACGTCGCTCACCCTGTCGCTGCTTTCGCCCGGCCACCGCCCGGTCCAGACCACCAAGGACCTGCCGGGGTTCTGGAAGGGGTCATGGAAGGACGTGCGCTCCGACATGCGCGGCCGCTATCCCAAGCACGTCTGGCCCGAGGACCCCGCCAATACGCCGCCCACCGCTCGGGCCAAGCCGCGCGGGACCTAGTCGCCGGCTAGGCCGTCGCCGCGTAGATCATGACCCCGGTGGCCACCGACAGGTTCAGGCTGTCGGCCCGGCCGCGCATGGGAATCTTGACGTTGACGTCGCACAGGGCGGCCATTTCCGGCGTCAGGCCCTGCTGCTCGTTGCCCATGAAGACCAGGGCGGGCTTGGCGTAGGTGGCTTCGTGGTGGGCCATGGTGGCGGTCAGCAAGGTGCCGATCACCGACCCGGGCCACTTAGCGCGCCAGTCGGCGAAGGCGTCTTCCGTCGCGCGCACGATCGGCACGGCGAACACCGAGCCCATGGTGGCGCGAACCGCCTCCACCGAGAACGGATCGCAGCATTCCCCCACCATGATCACTGCCCCGCAGCCGGCCGCGTCAGCGGTTCGCACGATGGTCCCCAGATTGCCGGGATCACGCACCCGGTGCAGGGCGACGAAGCAGGGGGCCGACGAGGGCGACAGCGCCTCCAGCGGCATGAACACCTGATGGAACACGCCGACCACCGCCTGCGGATTGTCGCGGCGGGAGACCTTAGCGAGAATTTCCTGGGTGACCTCGATCACTTCGCCACCGCCGGCGCGGGTGGCGGCCATGGCCTGACGGAGCAGGGGATGGCCGTCGGCCTGGGCGCCGTACATCAGGATGGCCGGGCCGTGGCCGGTCTCGATGGCCTCGGTGACGATCTTCAGGCCCTCGGCCACGAACAGGCCGGTCTCGTCGCGTTCCTTGCGCAGGTGCAGGGCGCGGACCGCCTTGACTGTCGGGTTGGTCAGGGAGGTGACGGTGCGGTCGCTCACGGCGCCCACCGGGCGTAGAAGGACATGCCGATCTGGCGTGCGCCGTCCTGCTGCACCAGGGCTAGTTCGCCCCATTCGATACGCCCGCCGCGATCCTTCAGCTTCTCCGAGAGCAGGCCGGCCAGGGCCGCGCCGGAGATGCGCTCGGCATAGGCGTTCAGCAGCAGAAATTCCGCCTTATCCGAAAGAAGTTCGGCGCATAGGGTCGAAAGCTCAGGCAGGTTCTCAAACAGCTTCCAGACCTCGCCGTCCGGCCCGCGGCCGTATTTTGGCGGATCGAGGATGATGCCCTCGTACTTCGTGCCCCGCCGCACCTCGCGCTGCACGTAGCGCCGCGCGTCCTCGCAGATCCAGCGGATCGGCTTGTCAGCCAGGCCTGAGGCCTCGGCGTTCTCGCGGGCCCAGCCGATGGCCTTCTTCGAGGCGTCCACATGAGTCACCGCCGCGCCGGCCGCCGCGCAGACCAGGCTGGCCACGCCGGTATAGCCGAACAGGTTCAGCACCTTGGGCTGGCCTTCTGCGGCGCGCACCCTCTGATCCAGCCAGGCCCAGTTGGCCGCCTGCTCGGGGAAGAAGGCCAGGTGGCGGAAGGCGGTGAAGCGGGCCTTGAAGTTCACGTCCTGCCAGGAAAGCGGCCAGGTGTCCTTCGGCTGCTCGCGAAACCGCCAGCGGCCGGCGTCCTCCTCGTCGGTGGGATCGAACACCGCGTCGGCATTGGCCCAGACGTCCTCGCCCAGCGACGGCGGCCACAGGCACTGAGGCTCTGGCCGCACCACGGAATAGCGGCCGTAGCGCTCCAGCTTGCGCCCATTGCCGCTGTCGATCAGGGCGTAATCGGCCCAGCCGGTGGTGCGCATGACGCCG
>JAYVDG010000235.1:0-6284 GCA_043749525.1 Phenylobacterium sp. | reverse complement strand
CCTCCACTGGGCGCCCCGTGAGGATCAGATCCATGGCGCGTGAGTGGCCGATCAGCCGCGGCAGCCGCACGGTGCCCAGGTCGATCAGCGGCACCCCGAACCGGCGGCAGAACACTCCGAAGATCGCGCCCTCCGCCGCCACGCGCAGATCACACCAGGCCGCCACCTCAATGCCGCCGGCCACCGCGTGGCCCTCAACGGCGGCGATCACCGGCTTTGAAAGCTCCAGCCGCGTGCAGCCCATGGGGCCGAGGTCGCCCTCGCGATGCACGGGATTACCCCGCCCCTCGCTGACCCCCTTCAGGTCCGCGCCGGCGCAGAAGGTCCCGCCCCGCCCCTGCAGGATGGCGACGTCCAGGTCCGGGTCGGCGTCAAAGGCCTTGAAGGTGTCGTAGAGCTGCTGAGCGGTGGGGGCGTCGACGGCGTTGCGGCTCTCCGGCCGCTCGATGGTGACGACGGCGATCCGGCCGCGGGTTTCCACACTGACGTTCTGCACGGGAGACTCCTCTCAAGCTTGAGGGGCTCACGCTACGCTTCTGACGCAGCGTCAGCGAATGTCAGGCGGCCCGCGCCAACTCAAAGCCGAGGGTGGCGTGCAGCTGCACGTCGCGGGCGCTGGCGCCGGCGAGCCGCGCGTCGGTGAAGTCGCAGCCCCGCAGATCAGCGCCGTCCAGGATCGCGTCGGTCATGTCGGCCCCCTGCGCCTGAGCGTAGCGGACATTGGCGCTCTCGAAGCTGGCGGCGGTCTGCCGGGTGGCGCTGAGCGGCAAGGGCGAGAAGATCGCGCCCCGCAGATCGGCCTTCGTGAGGTTGGCGCCAGTCAACCGCGCGCCGCGGGCGTCGGCGTCCCGCATGCGGACGCCGCGCAGGTCCGCCCCGTCCATCTGCGCGCCCTGCAGGTGAGCGCCGGTGAGGTCGAGGCCGACCATGATCGTCCCCTTGGCGCTCATGGCGCTGAGCCGCAGGCCGCGCAGGCGGTCGGCCAGGGGGCGCAGGTCTTCCTTGTCGAAATTGGCGGGCGCCCCCTCGCGGCCGCCGGTCTGGCACCAGAGATGGTTGGCCTGGGCGCGAGCGAACAGCTCCTCGGCCCGTTCGACCACCGCGTCGCTGGGGGCGCTCATGGCGCCCGACATGTTGGCGCCGTAGGTGCGGGCCTGGGCCACATCGACCCCGGCCATGATGGCGAAGGAGAGGTTGGCGCCCTCGAAATTGGTGTTGGCCACGTCGGCCCCGTCCAGCATGGCGCCCGAGAGATTGGCGTCCTTCAGGTTCGCGCCCGACATCTTGGCCCCCTTCAGGGAGCAGTCGGTGAAGTCCGAGGCGAAGACCGAGGCGTCGTTGAGCTGCGAGCCGTCCAGGGTCGCCCCGGCGAAGATGGCGTTGTCGAGCTGGCCCTCGCGGGTCTCGTGCACCACCGAGGCCAGCCCCTTGGAGGGGTGCGGGATAGCCACGTGACCGACCCGGAAATCGGCCTGGGTGAGATCGGCCTGGGACAGGTTGGCGCCGCGCAGGCAGGCGCCGCGGAGGTCGGCGCGGACCAGCCGCGCGCCGCGCAGATCGGCCTTGCGAAGATCGCAGCCAAACAGGATGGCGCGCTCCAGATTGATGCCAGCCATCTTCGCGCCGTCGAAGATCGAGGCCGAGACGTCGGCGTCCGACAGGTTGCGGCCAGCCAGGTCTGCGCCTGACACATCGACGAATTTCAGGATGGCGCGCTTGCCGCCGGGCCGGCCGGCGATGAACTTCTCATGGCTGGAAACAATCAGCTCGATCTCGCCGGGAGACAGCTTTCTTCGACCGGACAAGGTGATGCTGGACATGCGGCGGGACTTTTGGCGAACGGCGATCTGTGAAGGATGTCTAGACCCCAGATGCAACCGAACTATTAAGCTTTAGGCTGGGTGATCAGATTGTCTCGCCCAGGCCCCGCGCACCCCACTTCTGGGCGCCGGTGAGGTTGGCCTGGCGCAGCTGGGCGTTGGTGAAATTGGTGCGGCTCAGGTCGGCGTCGATCAGCAACACATGGCGCAGGTCGGCGCGGGCCAGGTCGGCGTTCTTCAGGCTGGCGCCGGTGAGGTTGCACGGCAGGATGCGGTCGCCCCCCAGCAGCAGCGGCCCCATCTGGGCGTCGCGCAGGTCCGCGCTGGCGAGTTTGGCGCCCATCATCCGCGCCCCGCGAAGGTCGGCGCGGCGCAGATTGCAGGCCCGCAGGTCCGCGCCCTCCAGATTGGCGCCCTGGAGCTGAACGCCCTCCATGTCGAGGCCGTAGAACACCGCCCCCTTGGCCGAGAGCGCCGTCAGGTTGAAGCCGCGCACCGTCTCCAGCGCCCGCAGGTCGGCGTTGTCGAACACGCTGGGCGAGCCCTCCGAGCCGCCAGTCTCGCACCAGCGGGCGTGGTCGCGGATCATGGTCTTGTAGGGAAGGTCGGAGACCGCCTTGCCCGAGGGCTGGTCGGTGAGCGCTCCGCGCATGTCGGCTTGGCTGACGTTCCAGGAGAAGGTCTTGGCCCCCACCAGGATGCAGTCGCGCATGTCGGCGCCGGCGAGGTCGGCGCCAGAGAGATCGGCGCCGGCCATATTGGCCCCGGTCATGGTGCACTGCTTGAGATTGGCCCGGACCAGCTTGGCGTCCTTGAGCACCGCGTCGGTGAAGTCGGCCCGCACGGCCATCACGCCCGACAGCCGCGACCGCTCGAGGTTGGCGCCGGCCAGTATGGCGCCCTGCATCTCGCCGACCCGGTTCTGATGCTCCATGACCTTCAGGCCATGGACGCGGTCCACCGAGGCGATGGAGCCCTCTCGAAGATCACATTCGAACAAGTCGGCGCCGGTCAGGTTGGCGTTGCGCAGGCAGGCGCCGCGCAGGTCGGCCCGCCGCATGGAGGCGTCAGTCAGATTGGCGTTCTGCAGGTCGGCGCCGAACAGGTTGGCATGGTCCAGGCGGGCGCCCTGCAGCTGGCAGTCGGCGAGGATCGCTCCGGTGAAATCGCCGTCGCACAGATTGCGCCCGCGCA
The DNA here is from genome assembly GCA_043749525.1 of Phenylobacterium sp. Taxonomy (GTDB): domain Bacteria; phylum Pseudomonadota; class Alphaproteobacteria; order Caulobacterales; family Caulobacteraceae; genus Phenylobacterium. The sequence continues at coordinate 3,270 of JAYVDG010000235.1, read as the reverse complement.
GGTCCAGGCCGGTGAGGTTCTTCCAGGCGAACACCGCCCGGGCGCCGCCGGGCTTGGAGGTCCAGAGTCGGTCATGCTTGGCGCAGATGGCGTCGGCCTCAGCCTGGCTGAGAGGGTGGAGGTCCTGAATGGTTGCGGTTTGAAGCGACATGGGAGGCTGGGGGACCCTGAACTTACTATCCCCAGAATAGGTTCTCGTAATTAACACGCTGTTTCCGAGACTTAGCAAAAAACAGTGTGAAGAATCGCTAAGCTTGCGGCGGCTCGTAGTCCGCGTAGAGGCTCCCAGCCTCGGTTTGAAGCAGGCCAAGCTCCACCGTAATCCCGGCCGTCCGCAACCGATCCGTGCCTCGCCCCGACGCATAGGTTGAGGAATCGCGACAGGCGATGACGACCCGCGCGATCCCAGACGCTGTCAGCCGTTCCGAGCACGAGGCGGTTCCGGCGGACCGCTGGCCGCAGGGCTCCAGGGTGACATAGGCGGTCGCCCCAAGCGCAGCGTCGCCGGCCTGATCCAGGGCCTGTTCCTCGGCGTGGGGACGCCCCCCCGCCTGGGTCACGCCCTGCCCCACCACGGCGCCGTCCGCCACGATCACGCAGCCCACCGACGGGTTAACACCGGTCTTTCCCAGCTGGGTGCGGGCGAGCGCGATGGCGGCGCGCATATGATCTTCGTCGGTCATGTCCGGGTTGTGACGCGCCCACCGCACTTCCCGCAACCCCGCGCGGTTGAGCCGGTCTCCCCTCTCGCCCATAGTCAGGCGTGAACGGGAGAGCTTCGTGACCGACGCATTGGTGATCAGGGGCCTTACCAAGACCTTCCGGGCGCCCGCCGTGGACGACCTGAACCTAACGATCCGGTCGGGGGAGCTTTACGCCCTGCTGGGTCCCAACGGGGCGGGCAAGACCACCACCCTGCGCATGGTGGCTGGGCTGCTAAAGCCCGACGCCGGTTCCATCAGTGTGTTCGGCGTCGATACGCTCGCCGACCCGCTGGCGGCCAAGCGGCTGATCGCCTGGGCGCCGGACGAGCCGATGCTCTACGATCGGCTGACGCCCCTGGAGTATCTGGAGTTCGTGGCCGGACTCTGGGGCGTGGAGGCCAAGGCCGCTAGCGCGCGGTCGGAAGATCTGCTGCGGATGCTGGGCCTCTGGGAGGAACGCGGCCGCCGCTGCGAGGGCTTCTCCCGGGGCATGAAGCAGAAGACCGCCCTGGCCGGCGCCCTGATCCACGATCCGAAACTGCTGATCCTCGACGAGCCGCTCACCGGCCTGGACGCCGGCGCCGCGCGCCAGGTGAAGGACCTCCTGACCGCCCGCACCAAGACCGGGGCCACGGTGATCCTCACCACCCACATCCTGGAGGTGGCCGAGCGGATGGCCGACCGCATCGGCATCATCCAGCACGGCCGGCTGCTGACCGAGGGGCGCCTGGAAGATCTGCGCGCCCAGGCCGGCGACCGCGACGCCAGCCTGGAGGACCTGTTCCTCGAGCTCACTGGCCAGACCGAGGCTACGCCCGCGTGATCCCCGCCCCGGGATCAACCCTCTGGCTGCTGGCCCACGAGATGCGCCTGGGCTGGCGCAATCTGCTGGCAAGGCGCGGCGAGAACCGGCGCAGCGGTTGGATCGCACTCATAAGCGTCGGGCTGGTGACCCTGGTGGCCGGCGTTCCCATCGGCCTGTGGCTGCGCCACGTAGAGCCGAGCGTCAACCCGGTCGGGGTGCTGTTCACCGACGCCATCCTGGCGGTGATCTTCAGCCTGATGCTGTCGCAGACCGTGGCCGCCGCCGCCGACGTCCTCTATGATCGCGGCGACCTGGACCTGCTGTTCTCCTCCCCAATCGACCCGCGCAAGGTGCTGGCCGTGAGGTTCGCGGCCATCGCGCTCAACCTCTTCCTGGTGTTTTCGGCCTTCCTTGGCCCCTTCCTGGTCCCCATCGCCCTGATCGGGCACCCGCCCTGGCTCAGCGCCTTCCTGGTCCTGGGGATTGTCGCCATCGCCGCCACCGCCTGCGGCCTGATGATGGCCATGGGCATGTTCGCGGTCATCGGCCCCCGCCGGACCCGGACGATCGCCCAGGTGGCGTCGGCCCTGATCGGGGCGGGCTTCTTCCTGGTGACCCAGGCCTTCAATCTGTTGAGCGACCATGGCGGCACGGTGTGGACCGAGCTGATGCGCGTCGGAACCGACCCGCGCTTCTCCGTACCGCCCGCCGCCGCCCTGCCCCTTCGCGCCCTGCTGGGAGACCCCGTGGCGGTGCTGATCTTGCTGGCCGTGGCGGTCTCGATGTTCGCCGGGGTGAACCTCTGGCTGGGGGGTCGGTTCGCCGCCGACTCCGCCGCAGCGGGCGGCGCCGAGGCCAGTGCGGTCAAGGCCAGCACCCGGCGGGTGGCCTTCACTGGCGGCGCCTTCGCCGCCACCGTGCGCAAGGAGCTGCGGCTGATGAGCCGCGACGCGGCCCTGATGTCCCAGGTGATGCTGCGGGTGCTCTACCTGCTGCCGCTCGCCTTCCTGCTGGTGCGCAACGCCGGCAGTCATATGCTCGTCGCCCTGCCGGGCGGGGCCGCGGCCCTGACCTTCGTGGCCGGCCAGGTAGCCGCCAGCCTGGCCTGGATAACCGTCTCGGCGGAGGACGCGCCCGACCTGATCGCCTGCGCTCCAACCCCCATCGCCACCGCGCGCCAAGCCAAGCTGACGGCGGCCTTCATCCCGGTGGCGATTCTGCTGGCGCCGATCCTCGTGGTCCTGACAGCGCTGGAGCCCGGGGTGGGCCTGGCCGCCACCGCCGGCTGCGCCGCCGCGACACTGGCCAACGGCCTGATCAACATCTGGTACCAGCGGCCGGCCAAGCGCTCGGAGTTCCGCCGCCGCCGAGGCTCGAGCTGGTTCTCCACCCTGGCCGAGCTGGTGGTGGGGGCCAGCCTCGCCGGCGCCACGGGCCTGGCCGCCGCCGGTCAGCCCTGGGCGGTGATCCCAGCCCTGGTGGCCGCAATCCTGCTGCTCACCATACGCCGCACCGACGTCCAGATCGCCCAGGCGCTGCGCGTCGCAGCGCGCTAGAGCGCGTCAGGGCTAAGTGGAAGCCGGTTAGTCCGTCCGACGCGCTCTATCTCTTAAGTTTAGAGCCCTTTTGAACGGGTCAGCCGTCATCTGACCCTAAAGGGCTCTAGCATTATAGTTGCAGTCGCGTCTGGATGTGGGTGCGTCGAGCGGCGGCTTGCTGGGCGCGTCGCCAGAGCGACGAGGCGATGACCTCGGCGGGTAG
>JAYVDG010000234.1:0-6285 GCA_043749525.1 Phenylobacterium sp. | reverse complement strand
AAGGAGAACCGCAGCGGCCGCACCTCCCACTACGCCCCGCCCTTCGCGGTGGTGGGGGAGCCGGGCTTCAGCGAGACCCGCGGAGAGGCCTTCGCCCTGCACCTGGCCTGGAGCGGGGACCACCGCATCTTCGCCGAGCGCCTGCGCGACGGCCGCATTCAGGTCCAGGCCGGCGAACTGCTGCATCCCGGCGAGGTGATCCTGGCCACCGGCGAGACCCACCAGAGCCCGGCGCTCTATATAGCCCGCTCGACGACCGGCCTGAACGGCGTCTCCGACCGGCTGCACCCCTTCGTCCGCGACGTGATCCTCGGCGGACGCCTGCGGGGCAAGACCCGGCCGGTGCACTACAACGGCTGGGAGGCGATCTATTTCGACCACGATCTGGAGACCCTGAAGGGCCTCGCCGACCTGGCGGCTCAGGCCGGCGCCGAGCGCTATGTGCTGGACGACGGCTGGTTCAAGGGCCGCCCCGATGACCGCTCTGGCCTGGGCGACTGGACCGTCGATCCGGCCAAGTATCCCGACGGCCTGACCCCGCTGATCGACCACGTGCGCGGCCTCGGCATGGACTTCGGCCTCTGGGTCGAGCCAGAGATGGCCAATGCGGACTCGGATTTGCTGCGCGCCCATCCCGACTGGGTGCTGGGCGATCCCGGCCGCGACCAGCCCCTGGGCCGGGGCCAGTATGTCCTGGACCTCACCCGCCGCGAGGTGGCCGACAACATCCACGGCCAGATCGACGCCCTGCTGCGCGAGAACGCCATCGGCTATCTCAAGTGGGACATGAACCGCGACCTGACCCACGCGCTCAGCGGCGGCCGGGCGGCGGTCCACAACCAGACCCTGGCCGTCTATGCCCTGATGGATCGGCTGCGCGCCGCCCATCCGCACGTCGAGATCGAGAGCTGCTCCTCCGGGGGCGGCCGGGCGGACTACGAGATCCTCAGGCGCACCGACCGCATCTGGACCTCCGATTGCAACGACCCCATCGAACGCCAGGCCATCCAGCGGGGCTTCTCGATCTTCTTCCCGCCGGAGGTCATGGGATCTCACGTCGGCGCCACCGCCAGCCACACCACGGCGCGCACCTCTAGCCTCGACCTGCGGGTCATGACCGCGCTTGGCGGCCACATGGGCATCGAGGCCGACCTGCGCGCGTTCACCCAGGATGAACGCGACCGACTCGCCGCCGCCATCGCGGTCCACAAGAGCCTGCGCGCCGACCTGCACGCCGGCCGCACCCTGCGCCTGGAGCATCCCGACCCTGGCTGTCTGGCCTTCGCCAATGTGGGGGCCGGGAGCATCCTGGTCTCCGCCGCCCAGGTGGAGACGCCGAAGGCCGCCGCGCTCGCGCCGCTGCGGGTCTTGGGATTGGAGCCCGATACGGCCTATGAGGTCGCGATGATCAATCCGCCCGAGCGGCCCTTCGCGGTGATGAAGCGGCGCATCCCCCTGGTCAAGGGCGACACACTGACCGCCACGGGCGCCATGCTGGCCCAGACCGGCATCGCCCTGCCAGTGATGCGGGCTGGCGAGATCGCGGTCTTCCGCCTGACGCGGGCCGTCGCGTGAACGACCTCGCCGCCGCCTTCCAGACCCGCTTCGGGACCGCGCCGCGCCTGTTCCGCGCGCCGGGCCGCATCAACATCATCGGCGAGCACACCGACTATTCCGAGGGCTTCGTCCTGCCCGCCGCCATCGACCGTTGGTGTGTGGTGGCCGCCGCGCCGAACGGCTTTGCGCGGCTGCGCGTCGTCTCCCAGACCTTCGGCCAGGAGGTCGAGGCCGACCTGGCCACGCTCGCCCCGCGCGGCGACTGGGCCGACTACGTGGCGGGCCCCGCAAAGACCCTGCTGGAGGCCGGGCTGCCGATCGTGGGCGCCGACCTGTTGATCGCCTCGGATGTGCCGGTCGGGGCGGGGATCAGTTCGTCGGCGGCCCTGCAGGTGGCGGTGACCCGCGCCCTGCTGGCGCTCTCGGGGATCGAGGCCGACGGCGTCCAGGTGGCCTGCTGGACCCGGGCGTCGGAGAACCGGTTCGTGGGCATGCCCTGCGGGATCATGGACAGCTTCGCCTCGGCCAATGGCGTCCAGGGAGGCGCCTTGATGCTGGACTGCCGCAGCCTGGACGCGACCCCCGCGACCCTGCCGGAAGGGGCGAGTTTCCTGCTGATCAACTCCATGATCAGCCACCGGCTGGTGGGGGGCGAATACCGCCAGCGGCGCGAGGACTGCGAGGCCGCCGCCCGCACCCTGGGCGTTCCCACGCTGCGCGATGTGGCTGAGGGCGACCTGCCTGCCGCCCTGCGGAAGCTCAGCGGCGATCCCGCCAAACGCTGTCGCCACGTGGTGACCGAGAATGCCCGGGTCGGCCGCGCCGTGACCGCCATGGCCGCCGGTGACCTCGCGGCCTTGGGCGACCTGATGAACCAGTCCCACGCCTCCCTGCGCGACGACATGGAGGTCAGCCTGCCGGTGGTCGACCAGCTGGCCGCCATCGCCCAGGCCACTCCGGGAGTGTACGGCGCGCGGCTCATGGGCGGCGGCTTCGGCGGCTGTGTCATTGCTCTGGCGGACACCGCGGTGATCGACGCCGTCCAGGCCCAGATCGTCGCGGCCTATGGCGCGGTGATCGGCGAGGTCCCCGACGCCTTCGCCTGCCGCGCGGTGGCCGGCGCGTCGGAAGTGTTCGCGTGAGCCGGCCCGAACGGCGCCTCAACCTGCTGACCGGCGACTGGGTGCTGGTCTCGCCGCAGCGGGTCAGCCGGCCCTGGCAGGGGGCGGCCAGCGAGGCGTCGGCCCGTGACCGCGTGACCCACGATCCCGCCTGCTATCTCTGCGCCGGGGTGATGCGGGCCGGCGGCGTGCGGAACCCGGACTATGAGGGCGTCTACGTCTTCGACAACGACTACCCGGCCCTGCTGCCGGGCCTCACCGAGGCCGCCTCCCACGACCCCCTGCTGGTCCGCGAGCCCGAGGCCGGGCTCTGCCGGGTGATCTGCTACACCCCCGACCACAGCCTCACCATGGCCGGCATGACGCCTGCCCAGATTGAGACCGTCGTCGAGACCTGGGCCGCCCAGTTCACTGAGCTGGCGGCGCGGGCCGACATCGGCGCAGTGACCATCTTCGAGAACCGGGGTGAGATGATGGGGGCCAGCAACCCGCACCCCCACGGCCAGGTCTGGGCCCAGCAGCACGTCCCCAACGAACAGGCCCGCGAGAACGACCGTCAGCGGGACTGGTTCGCCGCGCACGGCGAGACCTTGCTGGCCTCCTACCTGGCCCGCGAACTGGCGGCTGGAGAGCGGGTCGTCTGCGCCAATGAAACCTTCGTCGCCCTGGTTCCCTTCTGGGCGGCCTGGCCCTTCGAGGCCCTGGTGGTCCCGCGCCGGTCGGTCACGGGCCTGGACGAGCTGACCGCGCCCGAACGCGCCGGTCTCGCCGACATCCTCTCGCGCCTGACCAAGGCCTATGACCGGCTGTTCGAGGTCTCCTTCCCCTACACCATGGGCTTCCACCAGCGGCCCACCGACGGGACAGCCCACCCGCACATCACCCTGCACGCCCACTTCTATCCGCCGCTGCTGCGCTCAGCCTCGGTGCGCAAGTTCATGGTGGGCTACGAAATGCTCGCCATGCCCCAACGCGACCTGACGCCCGAGGAGGCCGCGGCGCGTCTGCGGGACCTGACATGAACGCCCCCATCACCCTGACGCCGCTGAGCCACCTGCCCGACGGGCGGATGGTGGACGCCTATACCCTGACCAACGTCCACGGCGTTTCGGTGCGCATCCTCACCTATGGCGGCGCCATCCAGTCGATTCGCGCGCCGGATCGCGACGGCGAGCTGGACGATATCGTCCTCGGCTACGACCACCTGGAACGCTACCTCGAAAGCCCGCGCTACTTCGGCTGCCTGGTGGGCCGCTATGCCGGCCGCATCGCCGGGGGCCAGTTTTCCATCGACGGCCGCGACTACGATCTCGACCGCAACGAGGGGGCCAATTGCCTGCACGGCGGCAGCGTCGGCTTCGACAAGACGGTCTGGGCGGCCAAGGCCCAGGAGACCCGGGTCGGCGCCAAGCTGACCCTCAGCCACGTCAGCCCCGATGGCGACATGGGCTTCCCCGGCGAGCTCTCGGTGCAGGCGGTCTACGAGCTCACCCGGGGCAACGAGCTGCGGCTGGACATCCAGGCGACGACGACGGCGCCCACGGTGGTGAACCTCACAAACCACACGTACTGGAACCTGGGCGGGCTGAACTCCCGCCACGTCCGCGACCACGAGCTGCGGATCCTGGCCGACGGGGTGCTGGTCACCGACGAGGCCTTGCTGCCCACCGGCGAGGTCCTGGCCGTCGCCGGCGGCGACCTCGACTACCGCCAGCCCCGCACTCTGACCGCCGACCTCGACCACACCTTCGTGCTCACCGACAAGAAGCGCGGCGCCCTGGCGCCCGCCGCCCAGCTGACCCATGAGGGCACCGGCCGATCCTTGCAGATCGACACCACCGAGCCCTGCCTGACCGGCTATACCGGCTGGGGCGGGGTGGCGCTGGAGACGCAGCACGCGCCGGACGCCCCCAACCAGGCCAACTTCCTGCCCACTCTGCTGCGCCCCGGCGTGGTGCTGAAGACCACGACGGTGTTCAAGCTGGGCTAGACCTACTCCGCCGGGACGATCCTCGGCACCCAGAGGTGGATCCACAGCAGGGCCAGCAGGTAGGCGCCGGCCACGACCGCGAACATCGGCAGGTAGCCGCCGCCGTTGTCGAGGGTCCAGCCGGTGAAGCTCTGGATGCCCAGGCCGCCCAGGGTGCCGCCGGTGCCGCCGATGCCGATCACCGCGCCGATGACCTTGGCCGGGAAGACGTCGGCGGTGAAGGCGAAGATGTTGGTGGAGAAAATCTGGTGGCCAGCCAAGGCGACGCCAAGGATCAGGGCGGCGATCCAGTAGTTCTGCGCGCCGAGCGCCAGCGGGATCGGTAACACCAGCAGGGCTCCGCCCAGCATCACACCCTTGCGCGCCAGGTTCACATTGATCCCCGCGGCCAGCAGCCGGCTGGCGATGTAGCCGCCGCCGAAGGCGCCGCAGGCGGCCAGGCCATAGACGATGGCGAGCGGCGGGCCGAGCTTGTCCAGGCCCAGGCCGAACTGGCGGTGGAAAAAGTCGGGCCCCCAGAACAGCAGGAACCACCAGCCCATGTCGGTGAGAAACTTGGCGCCCGCCACAGCCCAGGTGCGGCGGTCGGCCAGCAGGGAGAGCCAAGGGGTCTTGGCGCCCTCGACGGCGGCCACGTCCACCTCGCCGGCCTCCTCGACCGCGTCGCTGCGCTTGCCCATCACCAGCCAGACGGCCAGCCAGACAAAGCCGATGCCGCCAGTGATCAGGAAGGCCGCGCGCCAGCCGAGCGCGAGCGCCAGGGCCGGCACCAGCAGCGGCACGAAGATCGCCCCCAGGTTCGGCGCGGAATTGACGATGCCCATGGCCAAGGACCGTTCCCTGGGCAGAAACCAGGCGCTGGTGGTCTTGATGGCGGCGGGCGTATTGACCGTTTCGGCCACGGCCAGCACCACCCGGGCGCCGGTGAATTGGCCGATGGTGTAGGCCACGCCGTGGGCCATGGCCGCGAGGCTCCAGACCCCGACCCCCCAGGCGTAGCCCTTGCGGACGCCGACCCGGTCGACGAACCAGCCGGCCAGCATCAGCGAGCAGGCGGTGGCCAGCTGGAATTTCTCGATGATGCCGGCATAGTCGCTGTTGCTCCAGCCAAGGTCGGCCTCCAGGACCGGCTTCAACAGGGCGATGATCTGGCGGTCGGCGTAGTTGATGGCGCTGGCGAAGAACACCAGGCCCAACACCACCCAGCGGAGATTGGAGACGGCGGGCGCGTGAGGCGCGGCGTTCGACATGGTCGTTGTCCCCCGAGGTGACGCCGCGGAATTATTTGATTTTCGGCGCAGGTGGAACTTGCAGTTCCGCCTTTCGCCCATCATTGGTGCGCGTCGCAGCTATTGATCATATTTTTTCATTTTCGGGCCGGCGTCCAGAACCCATGACCAAATCGTCCCTCGGCAAGAGCTCGCTCGCGGTGTCGCCCCTGGCCTGGGGCATGTGGCGCTTCAAGGGTTCGGACGTGAAGGCCGCCCGGGCGCGGGTCGAGGCCGCCGTCGCCGCCGGCCTGACCTTCCTGGACACCGCCGACATCTACGGCCCCGACAATGACGAGCCCTTCGGCGCGGCAGAGGCCCTGTTCGGCCAGGTGCTGAAGGAGGCGCC
>JAYVDG010000233.1:0-2202 GCA_043749525.1 Phenylobacterium sp. | reverse complement strand
CGCCCCCGCGCGTGCCGGTATGTGGCGCAGCAGAATTTCGTCGATCCGCTCACGGTGGGCTTCAACCTGACATTCCAGCCGGGTGGGGAAGACGCCGTGAGCCATTCCTATCCCCTGAAGCTTGACCTTAGCAGCGGGGACAGAACGGAGATGCGTGGAATGCCCGGCCCTGTTGTAGCGGGTCAGCACTCACGTTTGCCGGTCATTGCTGTAGTTACCCCCGCCTTGCCGCCTCGATCTTCGCCACGTCGATCTTGCGCATGGTCATCATGGCCTCGAATACCCGCTTGGCGACCGCCGGGTCGGGGTCGGCCATGCCTTCGTTCAGTTGGCGCGGGGTGATCTGCCAGGAGAAGCCCCAGCGGTCCTTGCACCAGCCGCACTGGCTCTCCGCGCCGCCGTTCCCGACCAGGGCGTCCCAATACTTGTCGGTCTCCGCCTGGCCGTCGGTCTCCACCACGAAGGAGACGGCCTCGTTGGGCTTGAAGAGAGGGCCGCCGTTGAGGCCCAGGAAGGTCCGGCCCAGGACGGTGAACGCCACCGTCAGTTCCTGGCCCGCCTTGCCGTCGGGAAAGTCACTGGGCGCCGTGTCGGCCTTGCCAACGAAGCTGTCGGGGAACAGGCCGGCGTAGAAGTCGGCCGCCTTGCGGGCCTCGCCGTGGTCGAACCACAGGCAGGTGGTGAACTTGGCCATCGTCGTCGTCCTCCAGGTCGTGCTGACGAAACGCCGAGCGCGCCTCGCCGGTTCTGACCGCAGGACGAATGGGCGGCGCGCGTCCCGACACCGCCCAACAAAAACGGCGCCCCGGTTGCCCGGAGCGCCGCCTGTGATGTCGGCCGGGGGCCGCCTACTCCGCGGCGATGGAGATCGCCTGGACGACGCGGTCCTTGAAGTTGATCTCCTGCAGGTAGGCGATGCCCTGCTCGGCGATGTCGTCGCCGACCATGCGGTCGCCCTCGGCCTTCAGCTCCTCCAGGTCCACATAGACGGCGTAGAAGGCCCGCGTCCGCTCGGTGATGATGCCGGCGTTCAGCAGGGTCTTCACCAGCACGCGGAAGATGTTGGACTGCTCCTTCATGCTCTCGCGGCGGGTCTCGTCGGTCATGTTGGCGGCCATCTCGGCGATGACGCGGTCGGGATCGAGGCCGAACTCCTCATAGAGGTCGCGCTGCTGGGTGGGGGCCACCAGGTTGAACAGCAGGGTCTGGAAGCAGTGGGCCGCCCAGGTCTCGATGATCTCGTGCTCGGCTTCCGTCAGGTGCGGGATGGTGCGGTCGGCCCAGATCTTCCCGAACTTGTGGTGGAAGGCCTCGTCCGTCATCACCAGCTGCATCAGCTTCTTGCCGAGCGGGTCGTTGATATTGTTGAAGAAAGTGGCGAAGGCGCCCATGGCCAGGCCCTCCACCAGCATCTGCATGCCGATGATCTTCTTGTAGACCTCCGGCGACCCGATGATGTCGATCAGCAGGGCCTTGAGCGTGGGGCCGGCTTCCACCGGGCGGCCCCACCGGGCCTTGATGTACTTGGCGAAGGCCGTCACGTGGCGGGCCTCTTCGCGGGTCTGGTTGGCGGCGTATTCCTGCGCCCCCTGGTCCAGCAGCACGTGGCACAGGCTGGCCGACAGGTTCAGCGCGCCCTGCTCGCCGTGCAGGATCGAGGAGAAGGACCGCAGCGCCGACTGGTTGGCGAACCGCACGCGGGTCTTCCAGTCACTGAGGTGGTTGGAGACGTAGTCGGTGGACAGCGAGATGATCATGTCCTCCGGCAGGAGCATCTCGTTCTCCATGTCGAAGGGCTCGTCGAAGTCGATGTACTTCTTGTCGAGCGGATCCCAGAAGTGGTCGTGGGTGGCCGAGATGATCTTGTCGAAGGCCGTCGAGCGATTGCCGTAGCGGTCGAGGTCCAGCATGGACTCAAAGTCGTCCGGGGCCACGGCCTCGTAGATGATGTCCTTGGTGATGTTGCCGTCGGCGGCCATGGGCTCTGCTCCTGCGGGACGCACGCTGGCGCCCGGTTTCCTCGTTGCCGAGACCCTCTCAGCCAAACCTTACCGAGTCAATAAAGATGACGGGGGCGTCACTTTCTGAGCCCTCCCCTCAGACCGTCATGGCCGGGCTTGTCCCGGCCACCCATGATCTCCGGGGTCCAGCAAGCTGCTGCGGCGCCCGCCCCGCGACCTGCGGCAAGACGGAGATCATGGG
>JAYVDG010000232.1:0-6292 GCA_043749525.1 Phenylobacterium sp. | reverse complement strand
ATTGATCGCCAGGAAGTTCTCACCTTCGTAGAAGCAGTCCACCGGACACACCTCCACGCAGTCCATGAACTTACATTTGATACAGGCGTCGGTGACGATGTAGGTCACTTGGAACTCCGGCGGTCTCTATACTTGGTCGCACTTTCGGGCGGCGAACCGGTGTCCACTTCGCCTGAAAGCGCTCCAGAGCGCGGGTTTTCCCGGTCAGACCCCCAATTGTCAATGCCGCCGCGCCCCAGGATATCTGGCAGCGCCGATAGGCCTCAGGAGCCGGGCGTCAGGGTGATGACGGTTTCCGTCGCGGCCTCCACCGCCTTTCGCGAATAGACCAGCGGCACGTACCGCCCCTTCACCCACTTGGGAAACAGGTCTCGAGAATGCGGGCTCTCCGGATTGCCTGACTGGCCTGGCGTGTTGATGGTCATGCTGTTGTCCCAGGCGCCGACGTCCAGGACCATGCGGAAGGAGGCGCCGGCCACCACCCGGAAGTCGTCGGGCCGCCAGGTCGCCGCCATGGGCGACAGGCTGGTCCCGCCCATCGGCGTCGGGCCTGCCGCCAGCAACGGCCGTGTCGCCGCATCGGCCAGCGGGGTCAGGGCGTGCTCCAGGCGCGCGTGGTGCAGCTTGCCCCAGGCCCAGGTCTTGGGGTCAGGACCCAGCCGCGCGGAAACCTCATCATAGGCGGCGATCAGGCTGGCCTTCAGCACCGCGTCGCGGGCGTCGGCGGGCAGGGTGGCGTCGGGGTGTTCCAGGAGCTCCATGACCGCGGCCAGGTCACCATTGCCGATGACGCCCTGAACCTCCTTCGGCGCCGTGGCGGCCACCACCGCGCGGCCCAGGTGCTTGCCGGTCCAGACCTCGAACAGGGCGGCGCCGGGGCTGTCCTCCGAGGTGCGGTGATCCCAGCCGCGCAGCAGGGCGAGCGCACGGGCCAGCTTCGGATCGTCGGTCTTCAGCGGCGCCAGCACGGCGATCAGCCGCCGCGAGGTGATGTCGTAGGGATCGGTCTGCAACGCCATGGCGTCGGCCACGGTCAGCTTGGGCTTGGCGGCCAGCACCTCGTCCACCCGCAGGAACCGCGCGGGGTTGGACCACTCGAACCCCACCTTGCGCTCGGCGACGGGATAGTCGGCTGGGAGGTTCATCTGGTTGGCCGAGGCGAACCAGCCCTGCTTGGGATCAGCCTCGCTGGGCAGCTGGTCGGGCGTCAGGAAGCCCTTCCACTCATAGCGCCCATCGCCCGGCACCGGCATCAGCCCGTCCCAGTTGGGCCGCGCGGGGACCATGCCGGCGGCCACCCAGCCGATATGTCCCGAGGTGTCGGCATAGGCCTGATTCTCGCTGGGCGCGCCCCAGCCGGCCAGGGCCGCCTTGAAGCTCGGCCAGTCCTGGGCCTGCATGTAACCGGTAGACCCGAAATAGGCCGAGGTCCCCGGCTGACTCCAGACCGTGCGGATGGCGAAGGCCTTGCTGTCGCCCGACTTCAGCACCGGACCGTGGCGGGTGAAGCGCAGTTCTATGAGCCGCGGTGCAGGTTCGCCCTTCACCGGGATGGCGTCCTTGACCACGGTCATGGCCTCCCAGCCGTCGCCGTAGCGGTACTGGTCCGGATCGCCGGGCTTGGTCTCGTAGACGTACAGATCTTCCTGATCGACCGGGAAGATGGTCAGGCCAAAGGCGATCTTGCCGTTGTGGCCGATGGAGACGCCCGGCAGGGCGGGCTCGCCGGCCCCGATCACTGAGAAGCCCGGGGCGTTCAGGTGCACGATGTAGCGCAGGCCGGGCGCGCCATGCTCCCGGTGCGGATCGTTGGCCAGGATCGGCCGGCCCGTCGCCGTGCGCGAACCCGAAACCGTCCAGTTGTTCGACCCGATAGCCTCGGGTGGAACCTCCAGGGCGGCGCGCTGCTCGGGCGGGCCGCTGAACTTCACTCCGGCGCCGGCCAGCTGATAGTCGGCCAGTACATCGGCGGGGATGGCGCAGGGATCGAGACCGTCCGGGACCTTGGTGGTCCACTTGGGCTCGATGAAGCGGTAAAGGCGGGCGGCGGGGAGGCCGGCCTTGCAGGCGATCTGGGCGCGGCCGACCTCGTTGGGGGCGTTGCGGGTCAAGCCGTGGCTGCGGATGCGCACCACGTCCTCCGGCGTCCAGCGGTCGGGGGCCGAGCCGGCGATCCTGAACTCCAGGGGCAGGGGCCGCTTGCCGGACGCGATCTCGCCCACGAAGGCGTTGACGCCAGCTACCCAGGCCGTCGTGTTGTCCTGCGCGCCGGGCCCATAGGCCGTCCATTCCTTGGCCATGTCGCCGCGATAGAGGAACAGCCGCGTCGCCCGGTCCTGGGCCACGTAGGTCGGACCGAAGTCCTTGGACAAAAGGCCCAGCCCCCGCTTGCGCCACAGGTCGATCTGCCAGAGCCGGTCGCGGGCGACGTTGTAACCCTGCAGGAAGAAGGCGTCGCGCACGCTGCCGGCATAGATGTGGGCGATGCCCCAGGTGTCGACCCGGATCTCCGCCGGCGCCCCGAGGCCCACGACGCTGCGGCTTTCCTGCGCCGGGGCGGCGAGCGCCGCAAGGCTGGCGAAGCTCAGCAGGGCTCCTAGAATCGGGGCGACGATCTTGCGCATGAAATCCTCCGGAGCTGGAGGATGAAGCTAGGGCAATTGCAACCGCATCGACAATGGAAGCATACAGGCCAAGCTCGCGGTCTAGGCCAGCGTGGAGTAAAGCCCCCGCGCCTCGGTCGGTGGGCCTCGGCGTTCGCCGAGCGCCTCAACCGCCACGGCGATCAGCTTGCCGCCGACCGCGAAGACCAGGTGGTCCCCCACCTTCACGGGCCGCGCGCACTTGTCGATGCGGGTCTCGGCGCCGGCGCGGGTCAGGCGGACCTTGCCCTCGTCCAGGAACTTGGCGGCCAGCGAGCGGGTCTTGAAGAACCGCGCCCGCCACAGCCAGACATCGGCGCGGCAGCCCATCTCGCTCATGGATTGGCGGCCTTCGCTTTACGGCGGCGTCGCGGACGGCGGGCAGGGACGGGCCTGTCCTTCAGGGCGGCCAGGGCCGAGAAGGGTGAGTTGGGCGAGGGCGCGCTGGGCTTGACCGTGGGCGCCTCGCCGCGACGGCGCCAGACCATGTCCTCGCCGGGTTTCTCCTTGGTCGTGGGGGCGAAGCCCAGGGCCCGCAGGATTTCCTTGGTCTCCTGGGGACTCCAGCCCAGCACCTCGCGGTCGGCGTCTGTGAGTTGGCCGGGCTTTCCGGCCCGCATCAGATCGTCCATCCGCTCCAGGGCCTCGACCGGCACGGCCAGGCGACCCACGGCGCGCAGGCCGAAGGCGGCGAGGGCCACGGCGTTCGGCGTCGGGTCCGGCAGGCGGCTGACCGCCTGGGTCGGCGGCCGCCACGCGCGGTCGGTGAAGCCTTGCACGAAGCTCAGGGCGTCTGGCCGCAGCATGGCGGGCAGGTAGAGGGAGAAGTGGCCCAGCCGGATGCCCAGTCCCTTCAGCGCTCGACGCTCCACCTGGCTCAGCGCCTTGGCCTCGGCGCGGACCGGCGTCCGGTCCAGCACCCCACCAGCCTCGATCAGGCGGTAGGCCAGGCCGCGGGCCAAGCCCTTGATCCTCCCCTCCGCCATGGCGGTCTCGAGTTTGCGCAACGCCCCCAGCCGCCGCACGGCCTCGGCGGCGAGGAAGGCCTCCAGCCTGCGCGTGGCGCGCTCGCGGGCGGCAGGATTGCCCAGCTCTCCCAGCAGCCGCAAGCGCGGCGCGAAGGGCGAGCCGCCGGAGATGGCGCCCGCCGCTTGGCCGCGCCACAGCACCGCGCCGTCCGGCGTCAGGTCGAAGGCGCCGTCCGCCTCCCCCGCCAGCTGGCCCAGGCGCTTGTTGATCTCCGGCCCGACGGCCATCGTGGCGGCGGCGCGCAGGGCCTTTTCTTCCAGGATCGAGGCGCCGTGTTCGGCCTCGAAGGTGACGCCCCGCAGCTTGCCGACATAGTGGCCCTCGACGGTGACCGTGCCGTCTTCGGCGACGCCGGCCAGCATATCCTCCCGCACCCGCAGACCGCGCATCAGGGCGCTGGTCCGGCGGTCCACGAAGCGGGCCATCAGCTTTTCGTGCAGTGTGTCGGAGAGCTTGTCCTCCAGCACCCGGGTCTTGGCCTGCCAAGCGCCGGCGTCTGTCAGCCAGTCGGGGCGGTTGGCGACATAGGCGAGCGTCCGCACGCTGGCCAGGCGGGCCGAAAGGGTGTCGATCTCCCCGTCGTTGCGGTCCAGGTGGCGGTACTGGCCGGCGATCCAGTCCTCCGGAATCCGGCGGTTGCGGCTGGTGAGGTATTCGAAGAAGTCCCGCGCCAGCCGCAGGTGCTCCTCGTGACCCACCTTGCGGAAGTCCGGGGTCTGGCAGACGTCCCACAGCCGCGCCAGGGAGGGCTTGTCGCGGGCCCGGTCGGCGATGTCGGGATCGGCGGCCAGCTGGCGCAGGGTCACCTCGTCCAGGCTCTCGGCCGAGGCCCTCAGCACCTCGAAGGTCGGCGGCGCCGCCAGCGACTTCATCAGGTTGGGCAGCGAGGAGAAGTCGAGCTTGGCGTTGCGCCATTCGGCCGCCGCCACCGGCTGGAACTGGTGCTCCTGCACGGCGTCCACCAGATCGGCGTCCATGTCCTCGCACTCGCCGGTGACCCCGAAGGTGCCGTCGGTGCGGAAACGCCCGGCCCGGCCGGCGATCTGGCCCACCTCCTGCGGGTGCAGGAACCGCGTTCGCTTGCCGTCGAACTTGCGTAGGCCGGCGAAGGCGACGTGGTCGACATCCATGTTCAGGCCCATGCCGATGGCGTCGGTGGCCACCAGGAAGTCCACCTCGCCGGACTGGTAGAGGGCCACCTGCGCGTTGCGGGTACGGGGACTGAGCGAGCCCATCACCACGGCGGCGCCGCCGCGCTGGCGGCGGATCAGCTCGGCGATGGCGTAGACCTGGTCGGCGGAGAAGGCGACGACGGCCGAGCGGCGCGGCAGGCGGGTCAGCTTCTTGGGGCCCGCATAGGTCAGGCTGGAAAACCGCTCGCGGGTGACGATCTCGGCGTTGGGCAGCAGTCGGCGGATGAGCGGCGCCATGGTGCCGGCTCCCATCAGCATGGTCTCATAGGTCCCGCGCGCATGCAGCAGCCGGTGGGTGAAGACGTGGCCGCGCTCGGGGTCGGCGCAGAGCTGGATCTCGTCCACCGCCAGGAACTCCACCTCGCGGCTGAGCGGCATGGCCTCGACGGTGCAGACGAAATAGACGGCCCGCGGCGGGACGATCTTCTCCTCGCCGGTGATGAGAGCCACGCAGCGGGCGCCGCGCGCCTTGACGATGCGGTCGTAGATCTCCCGGGCCAGCAGCCGCAGCGGCAGGCCGATCATGCCCGAGGCGTGCCCCAGCATCCGCTCGACGGCGAGGTGGGTCTTGCCGGTGTTTGTGGGCCCCAGCACCGCCACGAGGCGGGGCGGAGGCGCGCCGGTCGGGCGGTGACTCATGACCCCAAGTTGGGGTGGGAATCGGCAGGCGGCAAGCGGCGCCGCGGGGTCTGCGACATGAAAGCCGCTGGCGCCTAGAGATGGCGGTTGAAGTCCATGCGCTGGCGCAGGATGCGTACGACGTCGATATCGGTTCCGGCCTGCCGATAGAAGACAAGGTGTGAGCCGACCGCGAGCTTGAAGTAGCCAGACCGGATGTCATCGCAGGTTCGGCCGCGGCGGGGATTTCCAGCGACGCTCTCGATTCCACGCTGGATATCCCTCAAATATCGTTCGGCCTGATCGACGCCCCACTGTTCGCGGCTGTAGGACCAAATGCCTTCAAGGTCCGTGCGGGCCAAAGGCGAGAGCACGTACCCCATCAGGCGGCGCTCTCGTCACTCCGCTTTCTGGCTATAAATCCGTCGAAGTCGAAGGGTGTCGAAGGGCCGCTCTCCTCACCCGCGATCAGAGCCACTCGGAGCGCGCCGAGTTGGGCTTCCCGCTCTTCAAGAAGCCGGAGGCTCGCCCGTACAACATCACTAGCGGAGCCGTATCGACCGGTAGCGACCTCGGCGTCGATGAAGGCGCTGAAGTGCTCGCCAAGGCTAAAGGACGTGTTCTTGCTCATCGGCGCCTCCAATGGGAAAAATACCAATATCTGGTATTTCTTCAATGGGCCTCAGTCCAGCGTCCGCCGATACCGGGCCATGGCCAGTGCGGTGACCACGCAGACGAAGGCCAGCAGTGCCAGAAGTTCGCGCCACATGTCGCCCAGGCTCTGGCCCTTCAGCAGGGCGCCGCGAACCA
>JAYVDG010000231.1:0-2206 GCA_043749525.1 Phenylobacterium sp. | reverse complement strand
GGTGCTGGCCAGCCAGGGGACCTACTTCCTCAATGTCGACCTGGCCGCCTCCGGCGTCAGCGAGCCCGATCGGGCCTTCGCGCTGCGGGCGGTCAAGGCGGCCGGGGTCGCGGCGATCCCCGTGTCGGCGCTCTATGAGGAGGACCCGGTCACCAGCATCCTGCGGCTCTGCTTCTCGAAGGGGGACGCGACCCTGGATGGGGGGATCGAGCGGCTGGCCCAGGCGCGGGACCTGTCGCGGAAGGCCGTCCGATAGCCAACATGTTGGTGGCCGCGAATGGAGGAAAACAGCTTTCACCCACCCTCATCACCAAGCCTTACAGGGCCTGGGTTTGCGGGCCGACAGACCAACCATCATTGGCCAACATGTGAGGGTCTGTATCGCCCCGGGGTGACGCCGAACTGGCGGCGGAAGGCGGTGATGAAGGCCGAGGGACTTTCATAGCCGCAGTCCATCGCCGCCCCGGTCACCGAGCTCCCGGCGCACAGGACGGCCACGGCATGGATCAGGCGGGCCTTCTGGCGCCAGGCTTCAAGGGAGAGGCCGGTCTCGCGGGGGAAGATCCGTTGCAGGGTCCGCAGCGAGGCGCCGGCGGCGCGCGCCAGGTCGCCCAAGCCGGTGCGGTCGTCGGGTGCGGCCTGAACCTGTTCGGCGAGCGCCAGGGCGCGGGGGTCCAGGGGCAGGGGCAGGGCCAGATCCTCGCGGGGGGCCGCGGCGATCAGGTCGACCAGCACGCCCGCCAGTCGCCCTTGCTCGGGGATCTGTGGGGCCAGCATCCCCACCGAGAGGATGTGCAGCACCAGCTCCCGCAACAGCGGCCCCACCTCCAGGACGCAGGCCTCCGGCGGCAAAGGCCCGGCGATCTGCGGGGCGATGTAGAGGGTGCGCATCGCCACGGTCCCGACCATGCGGATGGAATGCGGCCGCAAGGGCGGCAGCCATACGGCGCGGGTGGCCGGCGCCAGCCAGGCGCGGTCCTCCGTCGTCACCCGCATCACGCCGGAGCGGCCATAGACCAGCTGGCCCCAGGGGTGGTCGTGGTCGGCGATGACCATGCCGTCAGGATAGGTGGAGGCCAGCGACCGGACCAGGAAGCCGTCTCCGCTCACGGGAAGACGCCCGGGTCGTACTGCATGGCGCCGACGATATTGCCCTCCGGGTCCTGGAAATAGATCAGGTCGCCGACGCCTTCTATGCGCACCCGGGGCATGAGGATCTTCGCGCCCGCGGCCACCACGGCGGCCTGGGTGGCGGCGATGTCCTCGACGGCGAAGGTGGTCTCCAGCGCATTGGTCTTCACCCCGGCGATCAGCTCGCGGCGGCCCTGCAGGGCGCCCAGGACGCCGTCGCCCGCGTCGCGGGTCTGGTAGAAGTCGGGCGGCCTCCAGGGGGTGAAGCTCCAGCCGAACACAGCCTCGTAGAAGCGTTTGGCGCGGGGGACGTCGTCGGCGTTGATGGCGAAGTGGCGCAGGCGTGCGGTCATGGAAGCCTCCCTGTTGGTCAAGGGAGGATGACTCCGAACGGCGTGGCGCGCTTGCGCGATTACGCCGACGAGTATCGACGGCGCGCCATTGCGTTGCCTTCACCCCTTGCGGGAGGAGGGTCAGTGCGCGGCCCGCCGGTAGAAGATGTCCACGCCTTCGCGGCCCACTTCCTCAAACCCGAAGCGGACGTAGAAGCGGTTGGCGTCGCTGTCGCGCAGGACGGTGAGGCGGACCTCGTGGCCCGCCGCGTCGGCTTCGGCCAGCAGGGCGGCCATCACCGCGCCGCCCAGCCCTGAGCCCTGGAACGCGGGGTCGAGATAGAAATGCTCGATCTCCCACACACCCTCGCGGGGGCCGAAGGCGACGCAGCCGGCGAGAGCCTCGCCCATGCGGATCAGGCGGGAGTGTTCGGGGCGGAAGCTTTCGACGAACCGGTCTCGCGCGCGGTCGGGCGTAAAGCGGCCCACCCGCTCCAGGCTCTCGCGCAAGGCGACGATCCTCAGGGCGACGAGGGTCTCAAGGTCGCCGGGCGTGGCGGGGCCGAACATGAAGGCCGGCGGCGCTTTTCCCTGCATCGTCACGGCCGCCCGTCCAAGACGGCGGTCTCAGGCCCCCGCCAGCTTGGAGGCGATGGCCGTAAGCTCCATGGGCAGGGCGATGATGACCGTGCTGTTGTGCTCGGCCCCGATCTCGGTGAGCGTCTGCAGCCGCCGCAACTCCA
>JAYVDG010000230.1:0-2206 GCA_043749525.1 Phenylobacterium sp. | reverse complement strand
GCGGGCATGTCCAACGACTTCGACCTCTATCCGCACATGGCCACGGGGCATGGCCTCGCGACCATGATCACGCCCGAGCCCACCGGCGACGGCCGCTCGGCCGGGAGTCTCGCCTGGGCGGGCCTGGCCAACACCTATTACTGGGCTGATCCTGAAGCGGGACAGGGCGGGGTGCTGATGACCCAGCTGCTGCCCTTCGCCGATCCGGAGGTGCTGGCCCTGCTGAGGGCGCTGGAGCGCGGGGCGTACGGGCTGAACTAAGCTCCGGGGCGGAGCGCGAGCCCCAAAGTGTCATCCCGGTTTCCGCGGCACGCGGAAGACCGGGACCCATACTCACCGATCTATCCTGCACGCCCCGCGCGTCTGGGTCCCGGACAAGCCCCGCGGGCTTTCCGGGATGACACCTTTCGGGGGCGGCGCTTCGCTGCGTCCCGAGGACCGCCCGATCAATCCCGCCAGGCGCCGCACCCCGTCCTCGATCTCGGCGTCGGTCGGCAGCGAATAGCTGAGGCGGATCGCGTTGGCCGTCGGGACCTCGGCGAAGAAGGGTTCGCCCGGCACGAAGGCGACGCGCTCTTCGGCGAGGGACCGCTCCAGCAGCAGTTTGCCGTCCATCCCCTCGGGCAGCCACAGCCAGACGAACATGCCGCCCTCGGGCTTGGACCAGGTGACGCCGGCCGGCATGTGGCGCTCCAGGGCGGCCAGGGTCGCGGCGGCCTTGGCGCCGTAGGCGGTGCGCAGGGACCCGAGGTGCTGCTCGTAGCCCTGGCTGACCGTGGCGTGCAAGGCCATCTGGTTGATGGTGGAGACGTGCAGGTCGCAGCCTTGTTTCAGCAGGACCAGCTTCTCGATCACCGCCTTGGGGCCGCAGACCCAGCCCATGCGCAGGGCCGGCGAGATGGTCTTGGAGAAGGTGCCGCAGAACAGGGTGCGGGCCGCCTCGATGGAGCCGGAGCGGGCGATGTCGAGGGCCAGCAGGGTCGGCAGGGCCTCGCCGTCGAAGCGCAGCTCGCGATAGGCGGCGTCCTCAATCAGGGTCATGTCCAGTTCGGCGGCCAGGTCCAGCAGGGCCTCGCGTTCGGCAAGCGTCAGGCTCTCGCCGGTGGGGTTGGCGAAGTCGGGGACGAAGTAGCCGAGGGGATGAGGTTGGCGGCCGGCCATCAGGGCTTGCGCATCGACGCCGTCGCGGAGCGCCTTGGCCGGCAGGTCGAGATAGGCCGGCTCATAGGCGTTGAAGGCCTGCAAGGCGCCCAGATAGGTGGGCCGGGCCACCATCACCGTGTCGCCGCGGGTGAGGAACAGCTTGCCGAGAAGGTCCAGCGCCTGCTGGGAGCCGGCCGTCAGGATGATGTTGTGCTCGTCGCAGGCCACGCCATCCAGCGCCATGCGCTGCGCGATCCAGCGGCGCAGGGGCAGGTAGCCCTCGCTCACCGAATACTGCAGGGCGGCGCGCGATTGGTCGGGGTCGGCCAGGATGGCGTCGTAGGCGGCGTGGATCTGGTCGGCGGGGAACAGGCCGGGGTCGGGGATGCCGCCGGCGAAGGAGAGGATGTCAGGCTGATCCAGCAGCTTCAGCAGCTCGCGAATCTCGCTCGCGCGGACACGGCTCATCCGCTCGGAGAAGCGCGCGGCCCAGTCGGGGGTCGGGGTGGTCATGAGGATCGTCTCTAGGTCGTATCGTCGACGCCGGGAAGGCGTCCAAGGACCGCGCGGGCGCGCGGCGTCTCACCTGATCAATTCAGGGGCGTCATACGAGGCGGGGCGAGATCGAGCTCATGGATAAGAACCTAGTGAGGTGGGGGCGTTTTGAAAACCCCCACGTCATCCCGGCCGCAGCGCAGCGGAGATCCGGGACCCAGGGGCGGTGCGCTGGGCCCCTGGGTCCCGGATCGCCTATCGGCGTACGGGATGACGGTGGTCAGTTCTTCGAGGGGATGGTGACCATCATGCGCTCGTAGCCCTTCACGAAGGCCGAGGGCACGCGCTTGGGTTCTTCCAAGACCTTGATGGTGGGGAAGCGGGCCAGGATTTCTTCCCAGAGGATTTTGAGCTGGAGTTCGGCCAGGCGGTTGCCGACGCAGCGGTGGATGCCAAAGCCGAAGGAGAGGTGCTGGCGCGGGCGTTCGCGATCGATGATGTAGGCGTTGGGGTTCTCGATAACCTCTTCGTCCCGGTTGCCCGAGGCGTACCACATGATGACCTTGTC
>JAYVDG010000229.1:0-2208 GCA_043749525.1 Phenylobacterium sp. | reverse complement strand
AATCGCCCGCGCAGCGACATGTGGCCGTGCAGGCGCGCGACGCAGTGGCTGGCGGTCTTTTCGAACAGAAAGGGGAAGACCGCGTGGATCACGCAGGCGATCCCCGCCGCGATCAGGGTCCAGCCGAAGCTGGCGGCCGCGCCCAGGTGCTCGCCATAGGTCTCGCCGACCGCTTGCGGATGCTTGGTGAAGTTCTCGATCATGGCCGGCCCCCTGCTGCGGAAGACAGGATGCATCGGACCTATGAGAGGATCATTGTCGATTTTGCCGCCCAACCCCTCTAAGAGAGAACAATATTCTCTTCAGGAGGTGTTTCGCATGAGTGATGGTCTCGATCCTATCGACCGCCGCCTCCTGCGCGAACTGCAGGTCGACGCCACGATCTCCATCGCCGACCTCGCCGAGATCGTCGGCCTGTCCCAGACCCCCTGTTGGAAGCGGATCAAGCGCCTCACCGACGACGGCGTCATCGAGCGCCGCGTCGCCCTGTTGGACCGCGAGAAGCTGGATCTCGGCCTGGTGGTCTTCGTCTCCATACGGACGGCCCGCCACGACGAGGCCTGGCTGACGGCCTTCGCCAGGAACGCCTCGGCCCTGCCCGAGGTCGTCGAGTTCTACCGGATGAGCGGCGAGACCGACTACCTGCTGAAGGTCGTGGTCTCCGACATCGGCGCCTATGACCGCTTCTACAAGCGCCTGATCGCCACCGCCGAACTTGGCGACGTCAGCTCCTCCTTCGCCATGGAGCAGATCAAGTTCACCACCGCCCTGCCGCTGTGAGCCGCCGGCTTGACCACCACTCCCGCCGCGCCTAGCCTCAACGGGTCGCCAACACGCCTCGAAAGGAGGGTTTCGCCATGACTGTGCTCATCCAGACCTTCCTTCGCCGCGCCGCCGACCGGGTATTCTGATACCCTAGCTCTTTCCGTCGGCCGGGCGCTCAGACCTCCATTCCGATCGACGGATCACCCCATTGCTCAACGCCTATGGTTGGAGCGAGAAGCTCCAGAGCCAATTCCAAAACCATGCCGACCGTGGCCTCACCCCCGGCCGGGTCACCGTGTAGCAGCGCGGCCTCTACCGCCTGGCCACCCCGGACGGCGACCTCTCCGCCGAGCTCTCCGGCAAGCTTGCTCATGAGGCCGGCGAGGGCGGCTATCCCGTGGCCAGCGACTGGGTGGCCTGCGCGGCGCGGCCCGGCGAAGGCGCGGCCGCCATCCACGCCGTCCTGCCGCGCTCCAGCGTCTTCGTGCGCAAGGCCTCGGGTCCCAATGTCGCGCCGCAGACGGTGGCGGCCAATGTCCACATCGCCCTGCTCACCGCCTCCCTCAACGCCGACCTCAGCCTGCGCCGGCTGGAGCGCTACCTCGCCGTGGCCTGGGAGAGCGGCGCCGCGCCGGTCGTCGTGCTCACCAAGGCCGACGCCTGCGACGACGTGGACGCCCTGGTGGCGCAGGTGGAGTCCATCGCCTTCGGCTGCCCGGTCCACGCGGTCTCGGCGGTGACGGGGCAGGGGCTCGCCGCGCTCGCCGCCCTGCTGGGCCCCGGCCAGACCGCCGTCCTGCTGGGCTCGTCAGGGGTCGGCAAATCCACCCTGGTCAATGCGCTCGCTGGCCAGGCCCTGATGGCCACCCAGGCCATCATCGAAGAGGGCGCACGCGGCCGCCACACCACCACCCACCGCGAGCTGACCCTGCTGCCCTCGGGTGGCCTGGTGCTGGACACGCCGGGCATGCGCGAGCTGGGGCTGTGGGACAATGAGGCGGGCGTCGCCGCCGCCTTCGGCGACATCGAGGCCTTGGCCGCCCAGTGCCGTTTCGGCGACTGCGCCCACCGCACCGAACCCGGCTGCGCGGTGCGGACGGCCCTGGAGGACGGGAGCCTGGATCCCGACCGCTGGAAGAGCTTCGGCAAGCTGCAGCGCGAACTGGCCCACCTGGACCTCAAGGATGATCCGTTGGCCCGCGCCGAGGTCCGCAAGGTCTGGATCAACCGCAACAAGGCCGCCCGCGCCCACCTGAAACACAAGCACAAGGGCGGGGAATGACCGTCACACGGTGGACCAAGGACAACAACGGAGGATACATGCCCTGGGTGAGAACCTCTAAGGTAATTGCTCACGGGGGTGGCATTGCGGTCGCTCAGGCGAGTGCGAAGTTGCCGTCGATGAGGTCGCGGATGGCGGCGAAGGCGGGCTGGCCCTTAAGT
>JAYVDG010000228.1:0-2209 GCA_043749525.1 Phenylobacterium sp. | reverse complement strand
CTCCCCAATCACAGGCCACCATCGGCGCACACACCGCCACCCCGCGGAATCCCACCCACGATCACTTTCGATTCATCGAAGCCGGGGAATGCTCTAGAGCGGCGCGCAGGCCTCTTCCATCCAGGCGTGGACGTCGGCGGGGACCCGGGGGCCGACCACAGCCAGGACCCGGGCGTGGTAGGCGTCCATCTGGTCGCGCTCGTCGGGCGTGAGCAGGTTGACCTCGATCAGGCGGCGGTCGATGGGGGCCAGGGTCAGGGTCGTAAAGCCCAGCATGGGCCGCTCGCCGCCAGGGATGGGGGCGGCTTCCGTCACGTACTGCAGGTTCTCGATGCGGATGCCGTACGCGCCTTCCTTGTAGTAGCCGGGCTCGTTCGAAAGGATCATGCCGGGCTGCAGGGCGACGAAGTTGGGCAGCTTGGAGATCCGCTGCGGGCCTTCGTGGACGCCGAGGTAGGAGCCGACCCCGTGGCCGGTGCCGTGGTCGAAGTCGAGGCCGCGGGCCCACAGCGGGGCGCGGGCCAGGACGTCGAGGGCCGAGCCGGTGGTGCCGGCCGGGAAGCGGACGGCGGCCAGGGCCAGGTGACCCTTCAGCACCAGGGTGAAACGCTCGCGCATCTCCGCGCTCGGCTCGCCGATGGCGACGGTGCGGGTGACGTCGGTGGTGCCGTCCAGGTACTGGGCGCCGGAATCCACCAGCAGCAGGGAGCCCGAGACGGTCTTTTTGTTCCGCCGGAAGGTGGGGTGGTAGTGGACGATGGCGCCGTTGGAGGCCGCGCCGGCGATGGTGTCGAAAGAGAGGTCCTTCATGGCGCCGGACTGGTCGCGGAAGCCTTCGAGCTTGGTCACCACCTCCACCTCGTCGGGCAGGCTGGTCTGGGCCTCGGTGGCCAGCCAGTAGAGGAAGCGGGCGAGCGCCACGCCGTCGCGGGCGTGGGCCTCGGTGGTTCCGGCGATCTCGACGCTGTTCTTGGCGGCGCGGGGCAGGGCGCAGGGATCGTCGCCGCGCACCACCTCGGCGGCGGCCTGGGTCAGCGCCTCGAAGTACCAGGCCGAGGAGAGGCCAGGGTCCACCAGGACGCGCTTGCCCTTCAGGTCGGCCAGAGCGGCGGGCAGGTCGTCGGGGGTTTCCAGGGTGACCTGGTTGCCGAGCCAGGCGGGCAGGGCCTCGGTGACCTTGGCGGGATCGAGGAACAGGCGCGCCGTGCCGTCCTTGTTGAGGATCGCTTGGCTGAGCGGCAGGGGTGAGCGGATGACGTCGCCGCCGCGCACATTGAACAGCCAGGCGATGGAGGAGGGGGCGGTCAGCACCGTGGCGTCGGCGCCGCGAGCGGCCAGCGCCCGACCGATGCGGGCGCGCTTGTCGGCGGAGTCTTCGCCCGAATGCTCCAGCGGCTGGGCGACTACCGGGGCGGTGGGCTGGGCGGGACGCTCGGCGCCCCAGGCCTGGTCCAGAGGATTTGTGGCGACGGGCTTGAGCTGCGCGCCGGCCCGGGCGGCGGCGGCCTGCAGGCGGTCGAGGGCGTCGGGGCTGTGCAGGCGTGGGTCATAGCCGACCACCTGGCCGCGACCGATGGCGGTCTCGAGGTAGGCCGGGACGCCGCCCTCCACCAGGTCGCGGATTTCGAAGGTGGCTTCGTCCACTTGGTCGCGGACCTGCAGGGTGTAACGGCCGTCGACAAAGACAGCGGCGCGGTCCTTCAGGATCACCGCGGCGCCGGCCGAGCCGGTGAAGCCGGTGGCCCAGGCCAGCCGGTCGTTGGCTTCCGGCAGGTACTCGTTCTGATGCTCGTCCTCGTGCGGCACGAGGAAGCCGTCCAACCCTTGCGCGGCCATGGCCTGGCGGATCAGGGGGACGTGGCGGGGGCCGAAGGAGCGGTCGGTGGTTTCTTCGAAGGTCTGGCGCATGGTCGGCATGTAAGCCGTTCGGCGCGGCCTCGCAAAGGGCTGAGGCTTGCAGATTGCGAGCAAGCTCGGCTAGAAATCACCCATGGTTCGCGGCCAGGCTCTCGGTTGCAGCAATTCCAACGGTCCCATCGGGGTCGTTCGAACGCGCATGCCTTGAGCTAGAGCGACCTCGAACCAGACCCCGCCAATATCGGCCGGGGTCTGGAGAGAACCCGTCCGATCCATTTCAAATCGGAGCGTTCCATGACCCCACCCTGGCTTCCCCTCGAAACCGAGCGACTATTGCTGCGCGATTTCCGCG
>JAYVDG010000227.1:0-2213 GCA_043749525.1 Phenylobacterium sp. | reverse complement strand
ACCGCCAGGTCGTGGCTGATGAAGATCATCGCCAGGCCCATCTCCTTCTGCAGCTGGATCAGCAGGTCGATGATCTGGGCGCGGATCGAGACGTCCAGGGCCGAGACAGCCTCGTCGAAGATCACCAGCTTGGGCTTGAGGATCATGGCCCGCGCGATACCGACCCGCTGGTTTTGGCCGCCGGACAGTTCGTGCGGGTAGCGGTTGATCAGGGCGGGCAGCAGGCCGACCTTGGCCATCATCGTCGCCACCTCGGTGTCGCGCTCGGCACGCTTCAGTTCGGGCCGGAACACCTGCAGGGGCTCGGCGATGGAGTCGCCGATGGTCATGCGCGGGTCGAGGCTGGCCAGGGGGTCCTGGAAGACGATCTGCAGGTCACGGCGGGCGGCGCGGACGGCCTCCTTGTCGGCGCCGGTGATGTCGCGGCCCAGCAGGGTGACCGCCCCGCCGGTGGCCGGGATCAGGTTGATGACGGCCCGCGCCAGGGTGGACTTGCCGCAGCCGCTCTCCCCCACCACGCCCAGGGTCTCGCCCTCGCGCACCCGGAAGGAGACGCCGTCGACGGCGCGCAGCTGCCGCTTGGCCCCGAACAGGCCCTCATGGATCGGGAACCAGACCTTGATGTCCTTGCCCTCGACGACCACCGGCGCATTGGCCGCGACGGGACTCAGGGTCGGGCGGCCGCCCCGGTCGGAGCGATCCAGGCGCGGGATCGCGTCCAGCAGAGCCCGCGTATAGGGGTCCTTGGGGGCGGCGAAGATGGCCTCGGCCTCTCCCTCTTCTACGTAGGCGCCGTCCTTCATCACGCAGACCCGGTCGGCGAGGCGGGCGATGACGCCCATGTCGTGGGTGATCAGCACCATGGCCGTGCCGGTTTCGCGCTTCAGCTCGTCCATCAGGTCGAGGATCTCGGCCTGGACGGTGACGTCGAGCGCCGTGGTGGGTTCGTCGGCGATCAGCAAGGCCGGCCCGCCGGCCATGGCCGCGGCGATCATCACCCGCTGGCGCATGCCGCCGGAGAGTTCGTGGGGATACTGGCGCAGCCTGCGCGCCGCATCGGGGATGCGCACCCGGTCCAGCCAATCCTTGGCGTGCTTGGTGGCCGCATCCCCGGACATGCCCAGATGCAGGCGCAGAGGTTCGGCGATCTGTTCGCCGATGCGGACGTGGGGCGTCAGGGCCGTGAGCGGGTCCTGGAAGATCATGGTCATCTTCGAGCCGCGGATCTTGTTCAGCGCCGCGGGCTTCAGGTTCAGCAGCTCGGTCCCGAGGAACTTGGCCGAGCCGGTGGCCGTGCCGTTTCGCGCCAGCAGGCCCATCAGCGCCATGAAGGTCTGGCTCTTGCCCGAGCCGCTCTCGCCGACGACGCCGAGGGTCTCGCTACGGGCGACGTCCAGGGACACGCCTCGCACGGCCTGGACCACCCCGTCATGGGTGGCGAAATCGACCTTGAGGTCCTTGATGGAGAGCACGGGAGCGGGGGATGAAACGGCCAAGACGACCTCGGAAACTGGAAGGGACGCGCGACCATAGCCGGGGCGGTGTGTCGGCGAAATGGCGTGTTACGAAAGCTTAAGTCCAGACCCCCGCGACGCCGCGCGGGCTTGGCGCTAGAGTGCCCCCGTGAGCGCGCCAGACCAGCCCCCCCGCCCCGCCCTGTTCCTCGATCGCGACGGGGTGCTCAACGAAGACCCCGGCTATGTCTATCGCTGGGAGGATTTCGTCTGGATTCCAGGCGCCCGCGAGGCCATCGCCGCCGCCAACGCCGCCGGCTGGTGGGTGTTCGTGGTGACCAACCAGTCGGGGATCGGTCGCGGCTACTACACCGAGGCCGACGTCCAGAAGCTGCATGGCCAGATGAGCACCTCGCTCGAAGAGGTCGGTGGCAAGGTCGACGCCTTCTACTACTGCCCGCACCATCCCGAGGCGGCCGATGAGATCTACCGCCATCCCGATCCGCCGAACCGCAAGCCCAATCCCG
This sequence comes from Phenylobacterium sp., assembly GCA_043749525.1. Lineage (GTDB taxonomy): Bacteria > Pseudomonadota > Alphaproteobacteria > Caulobacterales > Caulobacteraceae > Phenylobacterium. The sequence continues at coordinate 232 of JAYVDG010000227.1, read as the reverse complement.
GCATGCTGCTGCAGGCCATCGAAGATTTCCCAGTCGACCTCGCGCGTTCCCTGATGGTGGGCGACAAGGACGGCGACGTGGAGGCCGGGCTCCGCGCCGGGGTCCGCGGTCTGAAGTTCACCGGCGGCAACCTGAAGACCTTCCTGGAAGGGGAGCTGAGATGAGCGCGATGATCGAGGTGCACGGCGTGGTCTACGACTACCCGGCGGCCCGCGCCCTGCACGGGGTGTCC
>JAYVDG010000226.1:0-2218 GCA_043749525.1 Phenylobacterium sp. | reverse complement strand
CCCCGGATCACGTCCGTGATCGGGGCATTTTTGGAGTTGGAGCGGAATGCGGGCGGGTCCCACTTTCTCTCATTCGCTCAGTGCCACATGAACCCGATCGTCCTTATCCCCGCGCGTCTAGCCGCGACCCGCCTCCCGAATAAGCCTCTCGCGGATATCGAAGGTCTGCCGATGATCGTGCGCGTTCTGCGCCAGGCGCAGGCCGCCAACCTCGGTCCGGTGGCCGTGGCGGCGGGTGATTCGGAGATCGTAGACGCGGTGGTGGCGGCCGGCGGCCGCGCCGTCCTCACCGACCCCGGCCTGCCCTCCGGCTCCGACCGGCTGGTGGCGGCGCTGGCCGAGCTGGACCCCGGCGGCGCCTACGACGTGGTGATCAACCTGCAGGGCGACATGCCCTTCGTGGCGCCGACCGACATCGCCGCCTGCGCGGGCCTGCTAAGCGACCAGCCTAGCTGCGACATCGCCACCATCGTGGAGAAGGAGGCCTCCCCGGACGTCCGCACCAATCCCGACATGGTCAAGGCTGTGCTGGCCATGCAGCCCGACGGCAGGAGCGGCCGGGCGCTCTACTTCACCCGCTCCACCCTCTATGGCGATGGGCCGGTCTGGCATCACCACGGCATCTACGCCTATCGCCGCGCGGCGCTCACGGCGTTCACGGCGGCCAAGCCGTCGCCGCTGGAACTTCGCGAGAAGCTGGAACAGCTGCGGGCCATGGAGCTCGGACTATCTATCTGGGCGACGGTGGTCGACTCCGCGCCGATCTCGGTGGACAACCCCGCCGATCTTGAGCGGGCTCGCGCCCATGCTCGTCAAATCAAGGACAGATCATGAGCCAGGGGCGGATCGCCTTCCAGGGTGAATTGGGCGCCAACAGCCACGAGGCATGTCTGGCCGCCTACCCGGACATGACGCCGGTGGCCCACCCGACCTTCGAGGAGGCCTTCGAGGCCATCAAGTCGGGCGACTGCCAGCTGGGCATGATCCCGGTGGAGAACTCCATCGCCGGCCGCGTCGTCGACGTGCACCATCTGTTGCCCAACTCGGGGCTCAAGATCATCGGCGAGCGGTTCAAGCCGATCCACTTCCAGCTGATGGTCAATCCAGGCGTGAAGCTGGAGGACGTCAAGACCGTCGCCTCCATGCCCATCGCGCTCGCCCAATGCCGCAAGACCATCCGGCGGCTGAAGCTGAAGACCGAGCAGGTGGGTGACACCGCGCTGTCGGCCAAGCTGCTTTCGGAACACCCCGATCCCACCAAGGCGGCCATCGCGCCGGCCCTCGCCGCCGAACTCTACGGCCTGGAGATCGTGGCCCGCGACATCGAGGACACCCACAACAACACCACCCGCTTCCTGGTGATGACCGCTGACAAGGCGCCTGCGCCGCCGCCCTTCACCAGCCCCTGCGTCACCAGCTTTGTCTTCCGGGTGCGCAACATGCCCGCCGCCCTCTACAAGGCCATGGGCGGGTTCGCGACCAACGGCGTCAACATGACCAAGCTGGAGAGCTACATGGAGAACGGAGCCTTCACGGCGACCTTCTTCTACTCCGAGGTCGACGGCCGCCCCGAGGACCGCAACCTGGCCCTGGCCTTCGAGGAACTGCAGTTCTTCTCCGAGCAGTTCGAGATTCTGGGGGTCTATCCGGCCGACGCCTTCCGGAGCCACATCTGATGCGCACCATCGAGATGGACGGCGGCGCCTATCCCAGCATCAAGGCCTTCTGCGAGGACCTGAAGACCGAGATCCGCGCCCTGCCGGGGCACGGCGCCAGCATTGAGGCCTTCGTGGACTCGATGATCTGGGCCAACGGCATGAGCGAGCTCGCGCCGCCCTACATGATCCGGGTGCGCGGCCTGTACGGCGGACCGCTGGCCGAGTTCGTCAAGGATCTGTCCAACGCGCTCGGCCAGGCCCGCATGGAGGTCCGCAACCGCCGCGCCGAGGACGTCGAGGTCATCCTGACGCTGAGGCGGTAGGTAAATCCTCCCCCAGCGCGTAGCGCGATGTGGGGGAGGTGGAACGTGGCGCAGCGGCGGGACGGAGGGGGATCGACGTAGTCGACACCGACCACCCCAAAACAAGAGTCAAAGTCCCCCTCAGGCGCTTCGCTGACAGCTCCCCCAGGAGGCTACGGGATTCACACAACTGCGTCGGCCTTGGCGATGATGAAGCCGGTGAGTGTTGCTGCGAAGCGTTCCCATCCCTTGGCCATG
>JAYVDG010000225.1:0-6329 GCA_043749525.1 Phenylobacterium sp. | reverse complement strand
CCCCACGCCCGGTTCCGGGCCGACAACGGCCAGGCCCTGCTGTGCGCGGTGGAGTCGGGGCTGGGCCTGGCCATGCTGCCCACCTTCATCGCCGGGCCGGCGCTGGAGCGCGGCACGATCGTGCCGGTGCTGCGGGACTATCCGATGCCGGAGGCCGGGCTCTACGTGGTGCGGCCGCCGCCCGCCAGCCACGTGGCCGGCAAGGTCCGGGCTCTGACCGAGCTGCTGGTGGAGCGGTTCGGTGGCGAGCCCTACTGGGACGCCTGCTACGCCCACCGGAAGGCGGCGCTGTAGAGAGATTGGGTCAAGATGTCGTGGTTCGGCGAACCTGTTAGAACGGCTCGTTAAGCCGGATTTGACAGTCTGGCCAAATGGCTGGTCCTGATCCCTCCGAAACCTCCGCCTCAACGTCGATGGTCGATGGCCTGCCGGTGGCCGCGGCTCTGCTGGACGCCAATGCCAGAATCACCGCCGCCAACCGCGAATTCCGCCGCCTGCTGGGCGGGCCCGATCTGATCGGCCAGCACCTGGGCGCGGTCCTGGACGCCGCGGCGACGGAGATCCGGCCCACGGCCAACGCCTACCGCCTGGAGACCTATGGCCAGGCCTGCTGGGTGCGCGCCGACCAGACCTCCGGCGGCCTTGTTCTGCTGATCGACGTCACCGCCGAACACCGCATGATGGACGCCGCCCAGAACGCCTCGGCGGTGCGCGACAAGCTGATGGCCGACGCCGAGGTCGGCACCTGGCTCTACGATCCCGACAGCGACCTCTACTATTTCTCAAGCGAGCTGGCCTTTGGATGGGCCGAGTCCGCCGAGGGAGTCCCGAGCTCAGTTCTCCAGCGGGTCCAGCACTATGACGATCAGGCCAAGGACCGTGAGATCCGCGAGCGTCTGACCGTTTTCGGCGGCGAGGCCGAGGCGGAAATGCGCTACCGCACCGCCGAGGGCGGCTGGAAGCATCTGCGGGTGCTCTATCGCGCCGGCCGGCAGACCGCGAGCGGCCGCTACGAGATGTACGGGATCAGCCAGAACATCTCGACCCAGGCCCAGGCCCGCGATGAGGCCACCACCAGCACCCAGCGGCTGAAGCTGGCCCTCAACGCGGCCAATGCCGGGGTGTTCGAGTTCGACTACGCCGCCAAGGCCTTCTGGCTGTCGCCGGAGTTCCGCGCCCTGGTGGGCGAGGACCTGCTGACCGGCGCGGAAACCAATCCCTTCAGCCTGTTCCACCCCGACGACCGGGCGAGCGCCCGGGATCTCAATGCCCGCGCCGAGCGCCAGGATCATATCGCCCCGGTGGACGTGCGGCTGATGCGCGGCGCCGGCCAGATCTGGGTGCGGTTCTACCTGGAGGTCGAGCACGACGCCGCGGGCGAGCCTATCCGCTGCGTCGGGCTGATGATCGATATCGACGACCAGAAGCGCCAGGAACTGGCCCTGGCCGAGGCGACCCACGCAGCCGAGGCGGCAACCGCCGCCAAGTCCGACTTCCTGGCCTCGGTCAGCCACGAGATCCGCACCCCGATGAACGGGGTGGTGGGGATCCTGCACCTGCTGGAGCGCGAGCCGCTGACGCCGGAGGGCGCCGGCATGCTGCAGGAGGCCGTGGCCTGCAGCCAGATGCTGGCCCAGCTGATCAACGACGTGCTGGACTTCAGCAAGATGGAGGCGGGCAAGCTCGACCTTGCGCCGATTCCCATCGACCCGGCCGCCCTGGCCGACAGTGTCGCGGCCCTCCTGCGGCCTCAGGCCGAGGACAAGGGCGTCTATCTGCGGGTCTCCGCCGAGGGCCTGGGCCACGCGTCCATCGACCCGGTGCGGCTGCGTCAATGCCTGTTCAACGTCATCGGCAACGCCGTGAAGTTCACCTCGCACGGCGGCGTCTCGGTGCGGCTGGCCTATATGGACGGCGATGCGCGACGTCTGCGCTGCGAGATCCAGGACACCGGCATCGGCATCCCGGCCTCGGCGCGCGCCTCTCTGTTCGACCGTTTCCAGCAGGCTGACGTCGGCACCACGCGCCGGTTCGGCGGCACCGGCCTGGGTCTGGCCATCGCCCGCAGCCTGGCCCGGATGATGGGCGGCGACATGGACTTCCAAAGCGTCGAGGGCGAGGGTTCCACCTTCTGGTTCGAGGTCGCCGCACCGGTGGCCGAGGCCCCGCCGGCCAGCGCCATGAACGCCTTCGGCGACGCGCCGCTTGAGGGGCTGCGGGTTCTTGTCGTCGACGACAACCGCGTCAACCGCCTGGTGGGGGTAAAGTCCCTGGAGGCGCTCGGCGCACAGGCCCAGGAAGCCGATTCAGGCGAGGCGGCCGTCGAGGCGGTGATCGCCGACGACTACGATCTGATCCTGATGGACGTGAACATGCCGGGCATCGACGGCCTGGAGGCCACTCGCCGCATCCGCGCCCTGGGCGGCGTCGCGGCCCAGACCCCGGTGATCGCCCTGACCGCCGACGTCATGACCCACCACCAGCAGCGCTACCATGCCGCCGGCATGAACGGCTTCGTCCCCAAGCCCTTCTCGCCCACGCTGCTGCTGGCCGAGATCGCCCGCCTGGTGGCCGGCGAGGGCGGAGCTGAGACCGCGCTCAGCGCCTAGTCGTCATCCATGTCGCCGAGCATCTCGGCCTTGGTGGCTTCCCACATGGCGCGGCCCTCGTTCAGCGAGGCCTTGATGGTGGCCACATCGACGGGGGAATACGCCTCCTGGTGCACGCCCAGCGCCACCAGATAGGCGGTGACGAAGTCGCGGTAGTCGACCCAGGTCTTGCCGGCCAGCTCCATCGGCCAGGCCAGCAGACTCTCGTCGGCGCCCTGCCAGCCCTCGGTCAGACGGGTGGCCGCCACCTCGTAGGGGAAGGGATCGCCCAGGGTCTCAAGACCAAAATTGGTGACGATCCACTGGCGGCCGCGCCAGATGATCTCACTGGCGCGATCGCCGATTTCTTCTTTCAACATGGCAGGGAGATGAGCCCTTTGCGCGGCCCCCGCAAGGCTTAGGGCTTGCGGGCCGGCGCGGTCTGGACGAAGAGGCGCCCATGAACGCTCTGCGCATCTGGACCGACGGCGTCTGCACCGACAGCCGGGGCTTTGGCGGCTGGGCCTATGTCCGGCTCTGGACCAGAGAGGCTCGGGGCGTGGCCGGCGGCGAGCGCCAGGCGACGACGCCGCGCATGGAGCTGACCGCCGTGCTCCTCGCACTCACCGATCTCGCTGATATCCCGTCGCCGACCCCCATCACCCTTCACTCCGACAGTGCGCTCCTGATGGCCGGCGCGAGCCAGTTGGCGTCTTGGCGGACCAGCGGCTGGATCGACGCCAAGGGAGATTCCGTGGCTGAGCGCGATCTGTGGGAAAAGATCGCCGCGATCACCCTGGTTCGGCCCGTCACCTTCGTGCGGGTCAGCGCCACGCCGTCCGACAAGCAGCCCGAGGGCTTCGTCGCCGCCTGGTCGGATTTCGCGCGCGACAAGTGCAAGGCCGCCGGCGCCTTCACCTGGGCGATCCCGAGGCCCAACATGGCGAAATTCCCAGCCACCTGACGCAGCCATTGTCGAGCTTGCGCGTTCAGGGCGCTTGAGGGGGAGTTCCAGCTTGTCGGTCAGTCGTTGGCGCCGCGCATGAGTCCGCGCGATCTACCCGGAACGGAGTGGCCCAGGGGCGGCGGCGAGACCGGCGCCCTGATCCGTGCGTTTGACTGGAGCGCCACCAGCCTGGGGCCCATCTCCGGATGGCCCCAGAGCCTGAAGACCGCCACCGACATCCTGCTGCAGTCCCCCGTCCCCATCGTCATGCTGTGGGGCCCCGAGGGGGTGATGATCTACAACGACGGCTATTCGGTCTTCGCCGGTGGGCGCCATCCGGCCCTGCTGGGCTCCCGGGTGCTGGAGGGCTGGCCCGAGGTCGCCGAGTTCAACGCCAATGTCATGAAGGTGGGCCTGGCCGGCGGGACCCTGGCCTACCGCAAGACCAGCCTGGTCCTGCACCGCCACGGCGCGCCGGAGGAGGTGTTCCTCGATCTCGACTACAGCCCGGTGCTGGACGAAAGCGGCGAGCCCGCCGGGGTGCTGGCCATCGTTTTCGACATCACCGAACGGGTACGGGCCGACGAGCGGCTGCAGATCGCCCAGCGGGCGGGGCGCGTGGGCGCCTTCGAGTGGTATCCGGAAACCGGCCGCCTCGACGTCTCGGAGGAATACCGCCGCATCTGGGGCTTCGGCGACGATGTGGAGGTCAATCAGGCGCTGCTGGTAGGCCTGGTGGAATCCCAGGATCGCGGCGTCACCGGCCCGGCGCGCCTAGCGGCTGGCGGCAACCCCCTGGAATATGCCGAGTACCGCATCAAGCGTCCCGACACCGGCGAAATCCGCTGGCTGGGCCGGCGCGGCGAGGTGCTGCCGGCCGAGGCGAACGCGCCGGCGCGCTATATCGGCGTCAGCTTCGACATCACCGACATGAAGGCCGCCGAGGCCGCCCTGCGCGAGAGCGAGGAGCAGTTCCGCACCCTCACCGAGACCATGCCGGGCTTCGCCTGGAGCGCCCATCCCAGCGGCGCCCTGGACTATGCGACCCAGCAGTGGCTGAGCTATTCGGGGCTCAGCCTGGAGCAGACGGTGGCCGACGGCTGGCTGAACGCCATCCATCCAGAAGACCTGGAGCGGGTGGCGGGGATCTGGACCGCCTGCGTGGCCTCCGGCGATCCCTACAACATCGAGTTCCGCCTGCGCCGGCACGACGGAACCTATCGCTGGTTCCTGGTGCGCGGCCTGCCGGTGCGCGACGAGGCCGGCGCCATCAGCCGATGGGTCGGCGCGGCGGCCGAGGTGGAGGAGATCGTCGAAGCCCGCGAGGTCCAGGCCAGTCACCAGCAGGCCCTGCAGGAAGAGGTCGAGACCCGCACCCGCGAGCGCGACCGCATCTGGAACGTCAGCCGCGACCTGCTGCTGGTCACCGACAACGCCGGCGTCGTGCTCAGCGCCAACCCCGCCTGGACCGCCACCCTGGGCTGGTCGGAGGCCGATCTCGCCGGCCGCACCACCGCGTGGCTGCAGCACCCCGACGACCGCGAACGCAGCCAGGCCGAGTTGGACAGCCTCGCCGAAGGCCAGCCGACCCTGCGCTTCGAGAACCGGCTGCAGCACCGGGACGGCGACTATCGCTGGCTGTCCTGGACGGCGGTGTCCGACGAGGGGCTGATCTATTGCGTCGCCCGCGACGTCACCGCCGACAAGGAGGGGGAGGCCCGGCTGCGGGAGACCGAGGACGCCCTGCGCCAGGCCCAGAAGATGGAGGCGGTTGGCCAGCTCACCGGCGGCATCGCCCACGACTTCAACAACCTGCTGACCGGTATCATCGGCTCGCTGGACCTGATTCAGCGGCGCATCGACGACGGCCGCCTGGCCGATATCGGCCGGTTCATGGAGGCGGCCACCACCTCGGCCGGCCGCGCCGCGGCCCTGACCCACCGGCTGCTGGCCTTTGCGCGGCGCCAGTCCCTCGATCCCAAGGCCGTGGACGTCAATGGCCTGGTGGACTCCATGGGCGATCTGCTGCGGCGGACCCTGGGCGAACAGGTGGAGCTGGCCATCGCGCTGGCCCACGACGCCTGGCCGGCCTATGGCGACTCCGGCCAGCTGGAGAACGCGGTCCTCAACCTGGCCATCAACGCCCGCGACGCCATGCCGTCCGGCGGCAAGCTGACCATCGAGACCGCCAACACCCACCTGGACATCGGCTACACCTCTCGCCACGAGGACCTGCAGCCCGGCGACTACACGGTGCTGTCGGTCAGCGACACCGGTATCGGCATGACCGCCGAGGTGATCGCCAAGGCTTTCGACCCCTTCTTCACCACCAAGCCCATCGGCCAGGGCACGGGGTTGGGCCTGTCGATGATCTACGGCTTCGCCCGGCAGTCCGGCGGCCATGCCCGCATCTATAGCGAGGTCGGCCAGGGCTCCACGGTGCGGCTCTACCTGCCGCGCTTCATCGGCGAGACTCAGGTCGATGATGATAACCAGCTCCGCCCGGATTTGCCGCGCGGCGCCGGGGAAACCGTCCTGGTGGTGGAGGACGATGCGGCGGTCCGGCTGCTGGTGGTGGAGGTGCTGTCAGAGCTCGGCTACGCGACCATAGAGGCCTATGACGGCCAGGCCGCCGTGCCGATCCTGCAGTCGAACCAGAGGATCGACCTGCTGGTCTCAGACGTCGGCCTGCCTGGGTTGAACGGCCGCCAGGTGGCCGAGATCGGCCGCCAGCACCGGCCGGACCTCAAGGTGCTGTTCGTCACCGGCTACGCCGAGAACGCCGCCATCCGCTC
>JAYVDG010000224.1:0-2220 GCA_043749525.1 Phenylobacterium sp. | reverse complement strand
GGTCAAGGCTGACGGCCATGTCCTGGGACACGATGCGGTCGATGGCCTTGGACTGTTGCTGCTGGCTCCAGAAAGCCCCGCCGGCCACCAGGGCCAGCATGAGCACGGCGAAGGCAGGAGCGAACGCCATCTTCACGACGAGTGAGAGGTCGGCGAGGCGGAAGGTCTTCATCTCAAATCTCCGAAGGAAGCGTGACCCCGCCGCGGCGCGGCAGGGTCGGCTCGGCTCACCAGGTCTTGCGGAGGGTGAACTGCACCCGGCGTTCGGCCTGCAGGCCGCTGGGGCCCTTGGCTTGCGACTGACGGCCGTGGAGCAGGTTGACCCCGTCCAGACCCATCACGATGCCGTTCTGCAGCTGGTAGGACACGCGGCCGGCCAGCGAGGTGTAGGCGTCGACGGGCTCAAGCAGGTTGCCGTTGTAGGACGAGAACTTGCTGACCTGATGGACGTAGCCGTCCACCGCCCACTGCTCATTGGCCCAGCCGAGGGCCAGGTTGCTGCGGTACTTCGGCGTGGTGGCTTCGAAGTCCACCTTGCGCAGGATCAGAGCGGCCAGGGTGAGCGTCGGCTTGTCTTCGACCTTCGTGTAGGTGCTGTCGGCGCTCCAGTGGAAACCCGTCCCGAACTTGCCCGAGGCGGCGAGCTCGACGCCCTTCATCTCGGAGTCGCCGGTGTTGGCGTACTGATAGGCGCTCCAGGTGGTCGCGGTCGCCGGGATGCTGATGATCGCGGTGGAGAACTGACCCTTTACGCTTTCGGTCTTCTGCATGAAGAACTTCACGCTGGCCTTGGCCCGCAGCGGGGTCAGGTCGCGGTCATAGGTCAACTGGTAGTTGGTGACGATGGCCGGATCCAGGAACGGGTTGCCCTCGATCAGGAAGCCGACCGGCGCCGGGGTGGCGGGCGGGATGATCAGGCCGCCCAGCTCCAGCAGGGTCGGAGCCTGGACGCCACGGGCGTAGGTGGCGCGCAGGGTGTCGACGTCGGTGGCCTTGAAGACCGCGCCGAGATTGACGCTGGTTTCCTTGATGTCGCGGTCCCAGAGCGCGTTGTTGGTCTGGGGCACGCCGACCGGGAAGGGCCCGGTGCGCTTCAGGGTCAGCTTGTCCAGGCGCGCGGCGGCGGTCAGGGAAAGCTTGTGGCTGACCGCCCAGTTCCACATCACCGAGGGGGCCAGGACCTTGTAGCTGATCTTGGCGCCCGAGTAGGAGGCGGTGTCGAGCTGGTTGTCGCGATATTCCAGGCCGACGCGCACGGTGTGGGCCGCGCCGATCTTGAACAGGTCCTCGACGCTGGCCACCGTGATGCCGTTCAGATAGCGGCGGCCGGGGGTCAGGGCGTCCAGGTCGTTGTGATAGCCCTGGATCTGGATCAGGCCGAACTTGGTGTCGGTGCTGAGGGTGGCCTTCAGGCTATCGGTCTTGATGCGGTGGGCGGCGTAGGCGAAGGTCGAGATGACCTGCGAGCCTTGGCCGTTGGAGTAGGAGCCTTCGACCCGCAGCTGGGTCTTGGCGCCGAGTTCGGCGACGGCGTCGACATTGGCATGCAGGGTGGTGGGGTTGTGAATCTGCGCGGCGGTGACCGTCGGGCTGTTGTCCTTCCACTCGTCCTGGTGCTCGCCGCCGGCGGAGACGCGGACCGAGACCTTGTCGCCAAGGCGCAGGGTCTTCACCACCGAGACATAGTTGCTCTCACCGGTGCCGGTGCGCAGGTCGATCGCGTTGGTGTTGTCGAACTTCGGGTTGAAGGTGATGATGTTCACCACGCCCGACACGGCGTTGAAGCCGAAGATGGCGCTGTTGGGACCGCGGACCACTTCGATCTGACGGATTTCAGACAGCGAGATCGGCAGGGCGGTCCAGTCGGTGTAGCCGAAGTGGTCCAGATAGACTTGGCGGCCGTTGATCAGCACCAGCAGGCGCGGCGAGCGGGCCTGGTTATAGCCGCGGATGCCGACGTCGGACTGGCCGGCGGCGAAGTTCAACACGTCCACGCCGGCCACGCGCGCCAGGATGGTGGGCAGATCGGTGGCGCCCGAACGCTTGATGTCGGCCGACGAGATGATGGTCATGTCGACCGGCACTTCGGTGGAGCGCTGCGGCGAGCCGGTGGCCGAGGTGGTGACCGGTTCGTTGAACAGCTGCTCCAGCGAGCCGTAATCGATGGATTGCGCCTGGGCCGCGGTGGCGGCGAGGGCGAGACCGGCGGCGGCGGCGGCG